>JBKHKF010000031.1:0-13553 GCA_046537745.1 Anaerolineales bacterium
GACGAACACCGTCATGATCATCCACCACAATGACGCGGATCGGATCGTCATTCATCGCACCAAACCATGATCAGCACCTAACGCAAATGATTGAAGTAACTGATTCAGCACATCACTCCCCAACGCGGGCGGTTATCGAAATCGCCTGCGGTTCACAGAGTTTCCTTCGAATCTCAAATTAACCGTAACAGAGGAGGAGCGGGATCATCCTAAGGATTTATCCTACATTGATCCTAGGGAAATCCCTAGTGCAGTAGTTACTCAAAAAGCGATTGGCGTACTGCCATGACCGCAGCTTCCACCCGGGAGCTCACGTTGAGTTTCTTGTAGACGCTTTCCAGGTGCTTCTCGACAGTCTTATCGCTGATGTCCAATTCGACGCCAATTTGCGCGTTGGTTTTACCTTCGACCACGGCCTGCAGCACCTGCATTTCCCGGCCGGTTAATTCCTCCGGGCCGCCGGCATCGCGTTGGATGGTCCGGCTGAGTTCGGAGGCTGCAGAACGGCTCAGCCAGCCCTTTTCGCCGCGGGCGACGCCCCGGATGGCATCCGCAATCTTTGTCGGGACTTCATCTTTAATGAGATAGCCGGCTGCACCCTGTTCGAGGACCGCATTGATATACTCCGGATCGTCGTATGTGCTCAATGCGAGAATGCGTGTGGCAGAACCGTCATCCGAAAGGCGCTTGGCGATTTCGACTCCGCTGATCTTCGGAAGTTCCATATCCAACAACAAAACATCCGGCTGCAGTTCCTCAACCATGGCCAGCGCCTGCTCCCCATCGTGAGCCTCTCCGACCAATTTGATATCCACGCTTTCCGCCAGCAGCTTGCTGATCCCGTCGCAAACGATCGGATGGTCATCCGCCAACAGAACAGTGACCTCAGTCATCGCCTTCCCTTTCAACATACAGCTCTAGGCTGTTGACGAGCTCGACCCTCACTGTCGTACCTTGTCCAATCTCTGATTCGACCTCTAAATCCCCTCCCAAGGATTGAGCTCGCTCGGCTGCGCCCGCCAGTCCGAAGTGCCCTGATCGAACAAATTCGATCCAATTTCCAGGGACGTCAAAGCCGTGGCCATCATCGGTTATCTCAAGCCGAATGGTCTCAGCATCCATTTTAAAAATCACCCACACATTATCCGCCTCGGCATGCCGGACAACATTCATCAAAGAGTGCTGATAAATACGGAAGAGCCCGATGCCCATTCTGTCCGTAAGCATGCCCCGATCCTCGGCCAGTTCGAGATGAATTGTGAGCTCAGAATGATCCTCAGCAAATTCTTCGGCGTGGGAACGGATCGCTTTCACCAGTCCGAAATCCAACAGAGCCGGTGGCCTCAGCTCGCTGGCAGTATTGCGCAGTGTATGGATTACGCCTTGCAGCTCCTGCTGAATAGACTGTAATCCTTTGGATGTTTCTTCCGGTTTCCTTTTCAAGTGCACCAGCTGATAGTTGATGCTGTGCAAATCCTGCATGGGTCCGTCATGAAGTTCCTGAGCGAGACGCAACCGCTCATTCTCCGCACTTTCCAAGAGCATCGACCGCATCTCCAGGATTTCCATCTCCATCTTCTTCTGGCTGGTAATATCCTCAACCATTCCGATGACAAGTGAGCTCTCACCCTCTTGATCGGTGACACGGGTAAAGGTCAGTTTAGCCCAGATGATTTCGCCTGAAGGCGTCAGGTATCTTTTGGTGAAGACGGATGAACGCAGCTGCCCTGCCAGCAGCCGCTTGAAGAAGCGGATGTTCTTCTCACGATCCAACGGATGGGTAAATGCGCTGAAATGCTCACCATCAATTTCATGTGTGTCCCGCTCCAGAATTCTGGCCAAAGCCGGGTTTGACCGAAGGATCCGACCTTGTGGATCCAACACCTTAATGCCGAGGGCGGAATGCAGAAAGATCGTCCGAAACAGCTCTTCGCTCTCGTGCAGACTCCTCTCTGCCTTTGTGCGCGCATCAAGCTGTTTCCGGAGCGATTCGACCAATTCAGCATTTGCCAATGCAAGCGCAAGCCGCTGTGAGAAATCCAGCCAGAAATCCAGTTCCTCTTGATCCGGCTTTTCAGCTTCACCCTCCAAAAAGCCCAACAAAAGCCCCTGACATTCCTCATGGGCTACCAGCGGCGAGAGCAGCACTCCGGACATATCTTGCAGTTCAATAGCCGCATCGAGATTCCAATCGCGCCACAGGTCAACCAACGGCACATCACCAGACTTGAGGACCGCCGGCTGCTCCGGCAACATCCAGCCGCGGTCAGCCCGGATCTCCTCCATGGTTAGCGGCTTGACCACCTGCTGTTCCAACCTTCCTGAGGCGGTGCACAGGTATGCCTCTGGACCCAGCACACCGCTTTGGCTTTGGCAAAGCACGTTTAAAACACCACCATTTAAGTGCTCGGCGGCCAGGCTGGTCGATATCCGAAGGATCGAGTCCCTTTCCGGGCTACCCTCCGCCAGAGCCCTAGAAAAACGATAAAGGGCCAGCAAGCGCGCCGCTTGATCGTCGGCCAGCGCGCGTTTGGCTCTAATACCCGATTCCTTTGTCACTAATCCAACCTCCAGAAGCCATTCTGGGCTACGAGCAATCCGTCCTCTTCCTCATACTAAGAAACCGAGAGGCGGATTCGGAAGCACAAATCAAAGCGCGCCTGCTGACGGCTTCTCAGCAACGGACCATCCTCCTGACCATCCCATCGAACTGGCTTTTCCTGGCATTCGCGAACGGGATAGTACTCCCACAGATATTCGCCACAGCTGAACTTTACATGCATCTTTGGAGACCTTAGTTTACTACTTCCCGCCCAGATTCGTGGAATACCGCCGGTGGTGGGAGGAACCCTAACCAATTGGGGGATTTCCCTAATGTGCGAGCTGACCATCGGTGCCTATATTGAGATTGAGGTCATTTTCAGGCACCTTTGACCTCCATCAAAATTAAGCTAAGGGAGAAATTGATGATGGAGAATCCGGAACACAAGGAATATAGAGAGCGCGTCGGCGTCACTCAGAAGCTGGTCCAATTTGTCTGGCTGATCTTCGGCGTAGTTGAGGGCCTCTTAGGCCTTCGGTTCCTGCTGAAGCTGCTAGGCGCCAACCCCAACAGCCCATTCTCGGCTTTTGTATATCAGCTCACCCAGCCACTTCTTTGGCCTTTCCAGGGCATCGTGGCGACTCCGCAGTCCGGAGAGTTTGTGCTCGAAGCGATTTCAATCATCGCGATGATCGCTTACGCTCTGCTAGCCTGGGTGGTTGTCAAGCTTATCCGCATCGTCATCCTGCCCGCGACCAGCGTACCGGAACCTGTCGAGGAGCGGCACAATACGCCGCATCAGGAGCATACTGCCTCCTAGCAACCTCCAATTACGTGTGCGCTCTCCTACATTCGAAGTAAATGAGCATATACGACCGAGATCTCAACGAAGCTCATCAAACAAATAAAGAAAGGATTACCAAATGTTAGAACTGATTCTCGTAATCTTGCTATTGCTGGCGCTCTTTGGAGCATTCCGAGGAGGCCGCTGGAGAGTTCCAGGAGGCGCGTTAGGCCTGCTCCTGCTCATCCTGCTTATCCTGGCCCTGACAAACACAATCTAGCAAGCGTCCCAGTACGCTCAAGCAAGAGCCCACCGTGATGGTGGGCTCTTTTCTTGTGTGCAGGAATCTTAATGGAATACAGCCATCCACAACGCAGCACCCTGCTGGCGAGACAGCCTTTTCTGCAGACATCTATAAACAATAAACTCAGCTGGACTCCAGCGGGGTCAGGTCGAGATCAGGAACAAAAGGAGCTCGTTTAGCCCTCCGGTAAATCCACGCAGTTGCCGCTATCGGGGACAACGCTGTGGTCGGGGTTGGCCGAAAGTGTACATAGTTGAGTCGCACCTGCCGGCCGATCTGTGAGGTGATAGCCGTCGAAGGGACGGGGCCCACCCCAGACGAACCAAGGCCCATCTCCAGGGACACCTGCCTGCTCGGGCGGCACTGTGTCGAAGAAGAAGTGCACATGTTGGCCGGGCAGGTTCTCAATGTAGCCGAATGTCTCATAATCCACGATGTAAAGCTCGGACTCAACAGAAATGCCGTTAATGCGAACAAAGGGGCCGCGTGGCTCTGTCGGGGTTGGCTCCATCGCCGGTTCGGGTGTGTAGGTAGGCGGTGCTTCGGTCGGCGGCTCTGTCGGCGGCGTTGAGACGGTGGCAGTGGGCACCGGTGTCTCCGTCGAAGCTGCTGCTGCGGGAAAACCGCCAGCTTGATTGATCAACACAAATCCAAGCCCCGCCAACGCCAGGCAGGCCACGAGCGCGCCGATCACCGCGCCGCCGGCCAATATCCGCCGCCGCCCGTTCCTCGATGATGATTTTTCAGCTGAAGCGGGAGGCGGCGTGGAGGAAGGTGGCGGAGCTGCTGCCGGAGGAGGTGAAGGCTGCTGCCGCTGACCCTGCAGTTCTCTTCCCGGCGGCGGAACCGTTGCCGGTCCATCGGCGGGCTCTTCAACCACCTGTCTGCCGGGGGAAGAGGGGGATAGGTCCGCTCGCCGAAGCGAGGAGGCCATCTGCGCTGCTGTGCTGTAGCGCTCGCGGCGATCCTTTTTCAGCGACTTTTTTACCACCGATATAAGATCCGGCGGAGCCTGAGGATTAAGCTCCCGGATATCGGGAACCGGATCGCTGACGTGCATCATCATCGTGCTCATCGCCGAGTCGCCCTCAAAGGGCGGCCGACCGCTGAGCATCTCAAACAGGGTCACGCCCAGCGAATAAATATCCGCCCGCCGGTCCGCCTCGAGACCCCGGACCTGCTCCGGCGAGATGTAAAGCGCCGTGCCCACCACGGCGCCGGTGGCAGTGTGCTGCTTGCCACCGACGATCTTGGCCACGCCAAAATCCATCAGGATCGGCTGGCCTTGTTCGTTAATCATGATATTGGCAGGCTTAATATCCCGGTGGATCATGTCCCGCTCGTGAGCATAATCCAACGCGTCACAGACGCTGGCCGCGATCTTGACGGCATCCTCGGCCGGCATTCCCTCACCAGCTTCTGTGAACCGCCTCATCCGCTCCGCCAGCGTTTCGCCGGAGACGTATTCCAGCACCATGTAGTAGGTGTCGTGATCGTGATCAAAGTCGTAGACCTGGATGATGTTGGGGTGCTTTAGCCGGGCGACGGCGGCAGCTTCCTCTTCAAACCGGCTCACGAATTGCGGGTCCTGGGAAAGGTGGGGATGGATCATCTTGATCGCCACCTGCCGGCGCAGGTTGGGATCCGTGGCTTTGTATACCGCCGACATGCCTCCCTGACCAAGCAGTGATTCGATCTGATAGCGTCCGCCGACGCTTCTGCCAATCCACCCGGGTTGTCCCATTTAACGACCTCCTGCATCCCGCCGCAGCTGCACTCTTCCAGTCACCCTGGCGGGACGAACGCATTGCCGCCGGCAAGATCACGCTATTGTTCAGACAGAAAGGACCCGCAGCATTGCGCTGCGGGCGCCACGGGACCCACCAGCTTGGCGGTCATTATGGACTAAACTCATCGGTTTTACAAGCAATAGACCAGCAGGCGGCTTTGCAAAGCAAGGTAAAGGGGAGATTCAAAGCAAGCTCGCGTGGGAGTCCTCGGCCTCATATGCCGCAACAGCCGGCCGAGAAATCTTGAAACCGCCTACCCCAACGCCGACGCGCCGCTGGCCTGCACCCGCAGCCGATAGCTCTCGGCGCCCTCCTCGATCCAGCGCATATCGATTTGAGGTTGCTCAACGCCGCTGCGGGCAGCCTGCGCTTCCGCCGCCTGGCGGCATTGTTCGGCGGCAAAAACGCGCGCTTGTTCCAGTGTGGCAAAGCGCTTCCGTCCTGCGCCGGCCTGCACGTAATAGCCGCCGACATGCCGGCCGCGCATCTGAGGGTAGATCCACGCTTCCTGACTGGCAGCGACGCTGCCCGCCACGGCTCCAACGGCGTTGGCCACCTCATGGTGAGGTGGAATGATCAGCTCCGCCTCAAGCAGCTCCGCCACCCGTGGCAGCACCAGCCGCGCCGGTGCACCGATGCCAATCAGCGGAACCTTGAGCTGGATTCGGCTGGCCAGGAAATGATCCTCCGGCGCGATGGATTCCCTGAAGAGCCAGACGCCCAGATCATCGCGACGAACTCCTTGTGGGGATTGATCAAGCCGACAGCCGCTGATGAAGGAAATTACTTCAGCCACAACCCTCTCCGCCATGGCCTCATGGACCTCTTGGGCCAACGCTTCCGGGGTCAAGCCCTGACTTCGCGCCATGGCCCAGGCGGCTTTGCTCGCCGCCTTGCGATCCCACGGAGCAAACTCACCGGTGAAATGGAAAAGGTCCGTTGGCGTCAGGCCAGCCCGGCCAACGAGGCCGGAACGGAGCAGCTGTTTGGATTGGAACTGAAGCGGATGGATCAATTCCAGCCGATCCAGTATTTCGGGCAGCGACCGAGGACCTTCCGCCAACAGATCCAACACCCGGCGGGCATGGACATTCTCGAGGGCGCGATTGGGTTCCCTGAGGAGAAACCAATACTCGAGGCGATCGGGCTCAGGAGTACGCAGCCGCTCTATTTCCTCGGCTGCCCTGGGATGATCGGAAGCCAGGCGGGCAAGCGGCTGCACCCGCGCAGGTCCGATGACCAGATGATCCTCCACATTAAATTGGATTTGGCTGTCGCCACCCAGGCCGATGGAGCGGATCTCAGCCGCACGGACCGCCGTCGAGAAGTCGCCCACGGTGGTCCCTTCTTCACTGATTTGCACGCCTCCTTCCTTTATTAAGGCGATATCGGTTGTGGTGCCGCCAACATCGATAACCACGGCGTCACCGATCCCCGCCAGGAATTGGCCACCAATTGCGCTGGCAGCAGGGCCTGAGTGAACAGTCTCCACTGGCTTATCCACGGCTACCGCATCACCCATGAGTGCCCCATCGCCCCGAACCACCATCAGCGGGGCCTCCAAACCCCGCTGTTTCATCGACGACTGGATCGATTTGATGAACTCATCCAGAATGGCCAACAAGCTCGCGTTCAACGTCGCCGTGGTCGCTCGCTGAATGGAATTTAACCGGCTCGATAGCTGGTGCCCCAGCACAACCGGCCGGTCCACAGCCTCTTTGATGAGTTCAAAGGCGCGCAGTTCATGGGCTGGATTGAAAGGGCTGAAGTATCCCGAAACGGCGAAGGCATCTACTTCCGGGCTGAGATCCTCAACCCCTGCCATCAGGTCAGCCTCAGCCAGCGGGGCTTGCGCCCGCCCGTATAGATCGTGGCCACCGTCGAGGTAGTGGAACCGCGCTGTGGCGAAATGGTCAGCGAATTGAAAGCGGCGGATCAATTCTGGGTCGTAGCCCAGCAGGAGCAGCGCAACGGGACGGCCCTTGCCTTCGGCGATCGCGTTGGTGGCCAACGTTGTGGAAATAGCCACCAGCCGAATCGATTCCGGCCGGCCCTGAGGGATAAGCTCTTCCAGCACCGTCAAGATGCCAATCCTCAGATCGTGATGGGTCGTGGGGGTTTTCGCCGTTTTAACGACACTGCGGCTGGCATAATCCAGGAGCACCCCGTCGGTGTAGGTGCCCCCGGTGTCGATACCGAGCAGCCAATCATTCGCCATGGGATTGTTCAGTCAGCTTTTTCCAAATTAATGAGCACATATGGCTAGAAGGCTCAGCCCGCCGGTGGCATCTTCGCCTGCAGGTTTCGCCTGCGCCGCTCGCGCAAACCCGGAACGCTGAGCAGGCTCACACCGCCAACAACAAGGATCGCCCCAAGAATCTGCCACCCATCCAATCGCTCCCCCAGCAGCAGATACGAAAGCAGCGCCGCAAAAGCCACCTCTGAATTTGAGGTGATCGAGGCCACGCTGGCCTGCAGCCGCCTCAATCCGCTCGTGTACATGCCAAAGCCGAGCACCGTCGTCAGAATCACCAGACCGACGAAAGAGCCCACGGCTCTGGCGTCAGCTGGCAGCGGGCTGCCCTGAAAGAACTGGAACGGCATCAACGCCAGTGCAGCGAATCCAAATACATAGGTCAATATGGTCCATGTGCTGTAGCTCCCCGCCAGTTTCTTGCCAAACAGCGAGAATGACCCGTAAAGGATCGCTGACCCCAACGCGATGGTCAGCCCCAGCACCGTGATTTCCATTCCGCTCAACTGATCGAGCCGGGAGATCAGTACAATTCCGATGAAAGCCAGCAGAATGGCCACGATCTTGACTCCGGAAAGCGGCTCACCCCAGATTAGCCATGCCATCAGGGTCACAAATACCGGCGCGTTGCACTGGATCACAGTGGATATTGAGACGCCGTTCATCAGGACCGATGTATTCCAAAGTACGTGGAAGGAGGCGATGCTCAGTGCTCCCATGGCGGCCAACCATGGCACATCACGGCGATTAATCCGGAGAAGGTCCGGCTTCAAGGCGGCAATCCCACCGGCCAGCACCAGGAAGGTGGCTAAATCGCGCCAGAAGGCCAGTCCCACCGGCGTCAATTGCGAACCTTGGGAGATAAAGTTGATGAAGATTCCGGAGGTGGACCAGCAGATGGTGGCCAGCACCACCAACAGGAAACCAATGAAACGGCTCTCCGTCGCGGCTTCACTCTTTGCTTGATCTCGGGCCGTGCTCGTGGAGGGCATAGCTCCCTTTACCAAACCAGCGGGATATCGCTATTCGATGTTTCTAACCACCCCTGCATTCATCTCGGGGGCGGAACGGTGGGGACGGAAGGTACTCAATCCTATTTAAACAGATTCAACCTTCAATCAGTCCCGTGCCTCGGCTCTTTCAATGATGTCCTTCATGCGCTCTGACTCTGAATCGGACAGCGTAGGCACCGGATGCTCTGAGAGAATTTTACGCATTTTATCCCTGGCGCGTTCGCCCAACTTCTGTGAGCCCCCCGACTGCCAATCGCTGAAGGAGGAACGATCCAACAATTCCGGCACCCAATTTTGACGGAAGTGGCGATAAGTGTGGTCCTCGCCGATGAAATGGCCACCGGGTCCAACCTGATCGATGACGTTCACTGCCAGCGTTTCCTGGCTGACCTCAATTCCCTGCATGAAACGTTTCACCAGAGCCGCCACCTCATTCATGGCGACGATCAACTCATACGAGGCGGTCAGGCCACCCTCCAGATAGCCGACGTCGTGGATCAGGTTGCCGCCGCTCAGCGCCGAAAGCATCATCCAAATGGCGCCCTCCAGCGAGGCCTGCTGGTCAAAAATCTTGGAATCTGAGCACCCTGCGAAGGAGAAGATCGGCAGATCATAGTAATGGCAGAGATCGCTGAGACCAGCCATGGCCAGCATGAACTCGGGTGCCGCATAAGAAATCAGCCCCTTGGCCATGTCCATAAACAGCACCCCGCCACCACAAATGACCGGCGCCCCCTGGCGGATCAGCTGGCAGATCAGCAAGCCGCTTAACTGCTCCGCGTTCGCCTGAACCAGCGCGCCGGCAATGGTCACAGGCGCCGTCCCGCCGATCTGCATCCCCGGCGTATAAACCACCGGCAGCGCCTTCTCGGCCATAAACAGCAGCTTCTGGCAGCTGTCTTCGGCGTGGGTCAGCGGGGAGATCGGCTCAGTGTACAGCGCGCAAAATGGGCTGCGTTGGAGAGCCGCCGATCCGCCAGCCACAGCTTCCGCCATGGCCACGATATCCTCCAGATTCTGGCGGTTCCAGGCCGTATATACCAGCGGTTTCTCGGTGTTTTCGATCATCGCCCGGAAGTGGAATAGATCGGAGATCATCTCCGGAACATCCGAGGCGATGCCCATGCACATCAGAAAATCTATATACTCCAGCCCGTCAACGAGCCGGGCCACGTTCTCCACGTCCCGCAGCACCGCCGCTCTACGTTCGCCGGAATCCACATCAATGACAAAAGGCGTGTCCGAGCCAGTGCCGTAGTAGCTGTTGCGCCCTTCGAGCTGCATGGCAGGGACACCGTCTCGGCGACAAAGCACAACCCGTGAGGGCGCGGCTCGGACAGCCCATTCAATCAGATCAGGCGGAATGCGCACACGGTTGCCATCGACCCAGCAGCCGGCCTGGGCCATCTTCTCCCGGATCTGCTTGCTCTCAACCTCAACGCCGGTGCGCCGCAGCAGTTCCAGCGTAGCCCGGTGGATCTCCTCCAACTGCGACGGCGCCAACAGTTTGAAGGCTGGCGTTTGTTGATTGATCAAATTGCCTCGAATGCTCATCGTTTCACCCCAGCCTGCCGATTTGGCTCTTCCTTTGATTGCAAGAAGCTCGAAAGAAAGTCGTTTGCGAACAAGAAGTGGCAGGCCTTGCTACGGCAGTTCAATTTCATCCGGATCGAGCGCCATGGCGCCAACATAGCGCTCCATGAAATCAGCTTCCACGTCCAAATCCACCTGCTCAGCCCACGCTGCGATAGCTTCGCCTCGGGCGAATCCCTCGTCGGAGAGGAACATGGCCGCGCCCAGACCGGCCCCATTAGCCACCGTTTCAACCACCTCCCGCTGGACCGGCGGGATCATACCCAGCGACAATACCGCATCGATATCCACCTGGCCGCCGAAAGACCCTGTCAGCACCACCCGTTTCATATCCGCAGGCTTTAGATTCAATTTATTCATCAGGATATTGATGGCAGCCCGGATGGCCCCCTTTGCCTTCTGCAGCTCGCGCACATCCCACTGGGTTAGGTAGAGATCACGGCCGGGCTGAATCTGAAACCGCCGCGCCTCCATGGGTCCGGTAGAAATGCGCTCCGCCAACAGCGGCGGAGTTTCCGGGATTCGACCGTTCACTTCGATGACGCCGGCGGCCCTCAGCTCGTGTACCAGGCTGAGTAAGCCCGAACCTGTAAGACCAATCGGGTCTTCGTCGCCGATGGTCTCAAGTTTGATATCCTCCCTCTCCAGCCTCGTCTTGACGATAGCGCCGTCCACAGCCCGGGTTCCACATGAAATGTTGACCCCCTCAAAGGCCGGGCCGGCCGCTGTGGAGGCTGTCAGGATCCGATCGCCATCCGTCACCAGCACTTCGCCATTGGTGCCGAGGTCTATCGCGGCCATCGGTCCCTCGGCCCTGTCAAAGTCGAAATAGGCCAGGCAAGCCAGCGCATCGGAACCGACAAATCCGCCGATCAGCGGCGGCAGCCGAACCTGCACTTCCCGCCGGAAGATCCCGCTCATCAGGTCGCTCGCATCCTGGATAGCCGCCCGCTCATAGGGCTGGAAGGGCATCGTAGCCAGCTCTTCCAGCGGCAGGCCGGTGAGAAGATGGTGCATGGCCACGTTGCCAACGATGGTCACTCGCTCCACCCGCCGGCGGATCCGATCCGATAAGCGCAAGGAATCAACGGCTTGATTTATCGAAGCCAATGCCAGCCGCTGCATCCGCTGGCGATCATCGGAATCGCTCAAAGCCGAATTGAGCCTCGAGATCACATCAGCGCCGTAAACCGTCTGCTGGTTCAAGCTGGCGGAGCCGGTGCACACCTCACCATCCTCGAGAATGGTGAGAAAGGCCGCCACGGTAGTGGATCCCAGATCAATAGCCAATCCCAGAGGGGAATCGGTCCTTTTGTAGCGGTTGCTGGCTTTAAAGATTTTGTTGGAATACACAACAATGGGTGACAGCACGACGCGGCAGTCTCCGTCCACTCGCGCCCGGCAGGCCAAACGGTTGTCCAGGGCCAGCTCCCCTGGAGTGAGATGTTCCTGCTCCACCTCATCCGGCGGCGCCACACCCTCCTCCGCCAGGACTTTGCACAAACCGCAAGTACCACGGCCGGCGCAGGGCTGCTCAAGCGGGAGACCGAGGCGGCTGATGACCTGACCGATGACCTCACCTTGTTCAGCGCGGGCTGTGTGGACCTCTTCACCATGGACGACGGTCAATTCAGGCATGGTTTAACAATCTACTCCCGTTTCTCTGCCACGTCCAACTTCTCCTGGACTCGTTCATAAAACTCACGAACATGCTTCTGCATGATCTCCTCGGCCTTATCCGGCTGACCCATCTCAATGGCCTCAATCAGCTCACGATGCTGCTCCACTGCTGCAGGCAGAAAACTCAATTCAGGGCCAGCCAGGTACCAGAGACGCTGAGATAGCCCGAAGAAACGATCGAGCACCTCAGCCATATATCGATTATGTGCAGCCCGAGCCACCGCCTGATGAAATTTATGATCAACGGCAAAAAGGGAGTGGATTTCCTGTTTCTCGAGGGCGTCCTGCTCCTTCTTGAGCGCGTTCAATACCGTCAGATCCATGTCAGTCGCCCGCTCAGCCGCCAGCTTTGCGCTGTAGCCCTCCAGCAGGACACGCAGCTCACTCAGCTGCTCCAGGTCGGCGCGGTTCACCGAGGCCACGAAGATCCCATCGTCGGCGATTTCCACCAAGCCGTCATGAGCCAGCAGCTTTAGCGCCTCCCGGGTTGGGACATGGCCCACATCAAGATCTTGAGCTAAGGCTCCCGGGTCGATGGAGCTCCCCGGAGCCAACTCCAGCTCGGTGATTCGATCACGGATGCGTGAATAGGCCAGCTTGGTATCAACTCGGTTGATGTCCATCAGCGCTTCCTCACCAACTCCCCCGGAATGGTTTCCCTATAGTCGGATCATCAATGGCAGCCTTGCGCTTGCCACGGCTTCAGCCGGCCAACCTGGGGTTGCCCATGGCCCGTATGCGCAGGCGAAAGCTGTCAATGCCATCAGGTTCCTCCTCGATGAAAACCTGTGGGTTTTCGGCTCCCGAACGCACTGCCGCACTCAGCACCCGTTCCCGGCCCTGATCCCGAGCAGCGGTTCTCGCATCCTTCAACACCTCGAAGGTCTGACGCCCGGCTCCAGATTGGACGAAGTAACCGATCACTTCCATGCCAGCCGGGCTCAATTTCGGATAAATCAGGATCTCCTCTTCGACCATGACGCTTCCCCCAACCGCACCGACGGCGTTAGCAACTTCAAAATGCTCAGGCAGCAGCAGTTCCGTATTCAACGCCTGCGCAACCGGGGGCAAAAGCAGCTCAGCCGGGGCGCCGATCCCTACGATAGGTACTTGGAGTTCGAGGATGCTCTTCAGCCAGGGGTTCTCGCCATATAAGCTGTTGCTGAAGAACCAACCGTCAAATCCGGCTTCAGCCCCACCCCTGCCCTTATCCTCCATTTTTGTCACAAATTGGACGATGGCGGCCACGATGGATTCCCTCATCAAACGCCATACTTCGGAAATCACATCCGCCGGCGCTTTGTGCAGGTAGCGGCTGACGATCTCCAGCGCCCAATCGGCCGCCTCCAGGTCCCATGGTTGATAGCGGCCCTCCACATGCAGCAGATCGGTGGGCGTCAAGCCAGCTTTGGCTACAATTTCCTGGTTAAAAAGCCTTTGGGGATTCAGCTGACTTCGGTGCAGGAGTCCCAACCGCTGCAAAATCTCCGGCAGCGGCAGCGGTCCTTCCTTTAACATATGGAGCAGGTCCTGGCTAATTCCCGTGTGACCGTTCCCGCCTTCAAAATCCTGTCGCTGCAAATACCAATATTC
>JBKHKF010000355.1:0-3118 GCA_046537745.1 Anaerolineales bacterium
GAGATTATTCGTCCGTTGGAGAATTGAATCGGCAGGGAGCGGAGGTGATGGCTAACAGATGCGGGGCAAAATCTCCCCTGCCAGCGGTCCGATAACCCTACGACCGCCGATACCCGTGCGCACAAGCAAGCGACCATGAGGCGCCTGCTGGACTTCACCGATGATTTGCGCCTGTCGGCCATAGGGGTGCGCCTGCAAGGCTTTCAGAACCGCCTGGGCGCCTTCTGGGGCCACAATAGCGACAAGTTTGCCTTCGTTGGCGATGTAAAGGGGGTCCAGCCCGAGCATTTCGCAAGCTGCACGCACGGAATCTTTCAAAGGGATCGATTCCTCATCCAGACTTATGCAGACTCCGCTTTGGCGTGCGATCTCGTTGAGGGTGGTAGCAAGCCCGCCACGGGTTGGATCACGCAGCGAGTGAATTTCCGCATCCACTTCAAGCATGGCCTCGACCATGTTGTTAAGCGGCGCAACATCTGAAAGGAGATCGGCTTCGAAGGCTAAATCGCCGCGGGCGGCCAGCACCGCGATACCGTGATCCCCGACATCGCCCGATACGAGCACCTTGTCGCCTGGTTGAGCCGAACTTCCGCTGATGTGCAGTCCCTCGGGAACTACTCCGATGCCCGTCGTCGTAATGAACAGGCCGTCGCCTTTTCCGCGCTCCGTGACCTTGGTATCACCAGCCACGATGCGGACGCCGGCCTCCGCTGCCGCTGCGCGCATGGATTCGAGAACCAGGACGAGCTGAGATACGGGGAAGCCCTCCTCCAGGATGAAGCTGGCGGTGATCCAGCGGGGCACAGCACCTACCATGGCCAGGTCATTGACGGAGCCGCACACAGCCAGCTTGCCGATGTCGCCTCCGGGGAAGAACAGAGGCGAAACGATGTGTGCATCGGTGCTGACCGCGATCCGGCCTTCGCCATTTTCCGGCAGAACCGCTGCGTCGTCGCCGCGCATGAGCGTCTCGTTCTCGAGGGGCGGGTAGAAGATTGTTTCGATAAGGGACTGAGTGAGCTTACCGCCCGAGCCATGACCCAATACGATGGTTGCATCATGACTCAGGGGGACCGGGCACACCGCTCCTTCTATGGAAGGGAGTGACCTGGGATCCCCGCCGTTCGTTTGCTTATCCATCAAGCGCCTCCAGTGGCAGCAGGCCCCAACGGCGCCGCTTGATCTGCCAGATGCCGTCCATAGCGATAGTAAGCGGCGCAGGCGCCTTCCTCCGACACCATGGTCGCCCCCAGCGGATTTTCGGGAGTGCACTCCACGCCGAAGGCGGGACAGTCCACCGGCTTGTTCAACCCCTGGAGGATGGAGCCGGCGATGCAGATATCCGATTCTTCGGTGTGGATTCTGCCGACGTCGAACCGTTGCGTCGCATCAAAGCGTTGGAATTCCGGACGGAGGCCCCAACCGCTCTGCGGGATCGTGCCAATGCCCCTCCATTTGCGATCGCATACCTCGAAGACCCGATGGATGGCCTCTTGGGCGGGCTTGTTGCCGTCGTAGGTGACCGCGCGGGCGTAAGCGTTGGCCACCTCCACGCGCCCGGCTTCCAGCAGTTGGACGGTTTTATGAATGCCCTGGACCAGGTCCAGCGGTTCAAAGCCGGTGATCACCATGGGCACGCTGTACTTCTCGGCGATGGGTGGGTACTGCCAATAGCCCATGACAGCGCAAACATGGCCGGCGGCCAGAAAGCCCTGCACCCGATTGGACGGGGAGCTCAGGATGGCGTGCATAGCGGGCGGCACGCACGCGTGCGAAACCAGCAGGCTGAAATTCTCCAGGCCAAGCTCCTGGGCGCGGAGCACGCTCATCGCATTGGCCGGCGCGGTAGTCTCAAATCCAATCGCGAAGAACACCACCTCGTGATCCGGGTTGTGGCGGGCGATTTCGACCGCGTCAAGCGGGGAATACACCACCCGGACATCGCCGCCGGTAGCCCGGATGGAGAACAAATCGTGCTGGCTCCCAGGAACCCGAAGCATGTCGCCATAGGAGGTAAAAATCACTCCGGGTTGGCTGGCGATGGCAAGCCCACGGTCGATCAATTCGAGCGGCGTCACGCACACCGGGCAGCCAGGGCCGTGCACGAGTTCGATCTGTTTCGGCAGCAGCTGATCAAGGCCGTGCCGGACAATGGCGTGGGTCTGTCCGCCGCAAATCTCCATGAGCACCCACGGCTGCGTGGTGATGCGATCGATTTCGTTGAGGATCCGTCGGACCTTCTCCGCGTCGCGGAATTCGGTGACATATTTCATGAGCCGGACTCCTGTAATCCCAGTTCGGCTTCGATATCCACGATTTCCGCCAGCGCCTCCAGCGACGCCCGTGCCTCCTCCTCGCTGAGCAGGCTAATGGCAAAGCCTACGTGAATTACCGTGTAATCGCCGACTTTCGCCTCGGGCACATAGGCCAGGCAGGCTTCCCTGGTTGCTCCACCAAAATCGATCTTTCCCATGCGCAGATCGCCATCCTGGTATATCTCGATGATCCTTCCTGGTACGCCCAAGCACATGGTTTACCCTCCTGCCGGTTTATGTCTGCTTAATTTTTCAAAAACTTCCAGCTGGTCAATGCCATTATCCAGATAGTGGCAAGCCAACCAGACCTGGCCCAGGCTGATTCCGCCGTCGTTCGTCGGCACTCTGCGGTGGGTCAGCACTTCGAAGCCGGCGTCGGTCAACCGCCTATGACTCTGACTGAGCAGCTTCATGTTCTGCCAAACACCTCCACTGAGCACCACCAGCGAAATCCCGTGGGACCTGCGAAGTTCCTCCGCCAGAATTTGGACCAAGTTCGCGATTCCCCCATGGAAGCGGCCGGCGATTTCGCTGGCCGGAACTTCCGCTTCGTAGTCGCGGACGATCGCGCGTATGACCGGGGTCGGATCGATCAACCCCTGTGCGAGGCCGAATTCGTAGGCTTTATCCTGGCCAGCAGTAGCGATTTCTTCCAATTCGATGGCAGCCTGCGCTTCGTAGCTGACGGTCTGCCGGATGCCGATCAACGAGGCCACCGCGTCGAAGAGCCGACCGAAACTTGAGGTCATCGGGGCATTGATCCCCTGGGTAATTTGCTGTCTCAAGATGCGACGCGCCTCAGG
>JBKHKF010000356.1:0-3111 GCA_046537745.1 Anaerolineales bacterium
TCTATAATGTATGCAAGTCCTGTGCCCTGGCAACAATCGACAATCGATGGATTGAACATGAACGGAACCGACAAAACGGTGGCCACGCTCTGGCTTGGAAGGATCTCTTATCGACGCGCCTGGATTCTTCAATCCAGATTAGCCGAAGCGATTGCCGCTGGAAAGCAGCCTCCCGCGCTGCTATTGCTGGAGCATCCGCACACGTACACGCTCGGTCGCAGCGGCAGTTGGGACAATCTCCTGTGGGACCAGCAGCAGATCATCAAGAAAGGTGTTGAAGTCCATGAAGCGGATCGGGGAGGCGATATCACCTATCATGGCCCCGGGCAGTTGGTCGCCTACCCCCTGCTGCCGCTCGGCCAGGTTGACGCCGAAGGCCATTTGCCTGGTCCCGATTTCCATGGCTACCTGCGCAAGCTTGAGCTGATTCTCATTCAGGCACTGGCCAAATGGGGCATCGAGGCCGCCCCCATCGAAGGTCTGACCGGCGTCTGGGTTGATTCCAGTGGATCGGTCGAGGATCATTCACAGCTTCCAGCCAAGATTGGAGCCATTGGTGTAAAGATAGATGCTAACGGGGTCAGCCGCCACGGCTTCGCTTTGAATGTTGATCCCGATATGTCCTATTGGAAGGGGATCGTCCCCTGCGGAATTTTGAATTACCCTGTGACCTCGATTGCAAACGAACTGGCGGCGGTCCCTTCGATGGATGAAGTGCGGGCGGAGATCCTGCGGCAGTTCGCAAAGGTTTTCGACGTGTCCCTGGTCGATTTTGACTCATCCAAACCTCTATCCGCCGATGGAGTCCTCGAAGGACCCACGGCATAATCCCTGCATCAAAGATTGCAAATGAAATGTGTGAGGGGAATCCGATGAAGAACATCCTGTCCGTCGATGGCGGCGGCATCAAGGGGATCATTCCCTTGGCTTGTCTGGTGAAACTGGAAAACACGATGGGGAAAAGCTGCCAGCAGTTTTTCGATATGGTGGCGGGCACCTCCACCGGCGCCATCATCTCCGCCGGTTTAGCGCTCGGGATCAGCGCGCGGGGATTGCTTTCTCTATATCGAAACCTGGCCACCGAGGCATTTAAGGGCCTCCCCTTCTGGCAGATCATCCTTAATCTCGGCAACCACCGGTACAGCAATAAGTTCATTGCCGACATGCTCGATACCATCGGCGCCGATCGGCCACTCAACAGCCTCCCCATCGACGTCATGATTTCCGCCAAGAACATGGAAACCGGGCGAACCGATTTCTTCGTCCGCGATAACAGCACCAACGCACAGCTCTGGGGCGATCTCTCACTCAAAGATGCGGTGCTGGCCAGTATCGCCGCGCCGACCTATTTTCCAGCACACTCCGCCACACTGCACGGCGAAACCTACACGTGGGTGGACGGTGGGGTGAGCGTATCAGGGAACCCCTGCTACCAGGCGGCGGTGGAAGCCATTCACTACAGTGAAAATCAGTTCCCGCCCGGATCCACTCGCATGTACTCCTTTGGAACCGGTAGGTCCCCTCACTTGATTGATCCTATGGAAGCCACCGCGCTGGGATGGGCACGTTGGACCCTGGCGGAACTGATGGATGACGCCTCAGAGTTTCAATCCGCCGTCACATTTCGGGAATACGACGCCACCGGCCGGCTGGACTTCCGCCGCTACCAGGTTGATCTGGCGGATGATGTCCTGCGCAAGCTGAACGCGGATCTCCCGCCTGGCAAATCCGTTCGTCAGATCAAGCTGGATTCAGTTTGGGCAGTTGAGACCCTGGAACAGATCGGGCGCGCCTTCGCCGATCTAATCGACTTCGACGCGCCCGATGGATGGCACCTCAGGACAACGGAGGGTTGGTAGCCTTCAGCTAGGAAACCTGATCCATGGGTCCCAGGATCGAATCAATTCGACCCAGTACATCCTCATCCAGCTTATCCAGCACATTCGGCGCTTCCAGATTGTCTTCTAAATGGGAAAGCTTGGTGGCGCCGGTGATGACGCTGGTGATTTCAGGATGGCGCAGCAGCCAGCCAATTGCCAGCTGGGCCATCGTCACTTCGAGCTCCTCAGCGATAGAGGTCAGCTCTCGGACCATATTCAGCCGTTCCTCACTCAGCTCCTTCTCCGCCCATTCGTCATCTCGGGTCAGCCGCGTCGTTTCTTCTGGCAGCCCCTGGTTATATTTACCGGAGAGCACCCCAAAGCGGAGCGGGCTCCAGGTGACCATCCCATAGCCGGAGTCGGCAGCAGCCGGAATGAGCTCATCTTCCACCTTGGATCGAGCAAACATGTTGTACTGTGGCTGCTCCACCATGGGTGGATACAAACCCAGGTCATCTGCGATCCCCTTGGCCCTTGCTAATTGAGCCGCCCGCCATTCCGAGGTGCCCCAATACAGCACCTTGCCCTGGCGAATTAAATCATCCATCGCCCGGACGACTTCCTCCAAAGGTGTTTCATCGTCGTAGCGGTGGCAAAAATAGATGTCCAGGTAATCCGTGCCTATCCTCTCCAAAGAGGCATGACAAGATTCCATGATGTGCTTTCTCGAGAGTCCTTTGCCGTTGGGCCCAGGCATGGTGCGCCAATAGACCTTGCTCGACAACACCAGCGCTTCACGAGGCAAATCCTGGATTGCCTTGCCCATGACCTCTTCGGCCTTGCCGTTGGCATAAATATCGGCGTTGTCAAAAAAGTTCACCCCGCGATCGTACGCCTGGTGGATCAACTCAGAGGCGATATCCAGGTCTATTTGATCGCCAAAGGTCACCCAGGCACCCAGCGATATCTCGCTCAATTTCAAGCCGGTGTTTCCCATCTTTCGGTAATTCATCTGTTCCCTCGTCAGTGTAGTTGGTTGGATGTACAACTCCCTAGAATTATAAGCGGCTGTCTGTTTCATCTGAATGCTCGTGCTATACTTCCCGCGATTGCCGGCCCAACCCACCACAGGAGGACCATCGCTCCGATGAACAGCGACACCATGAAAGCCGTCATTAAGCCAGAACCCGCCGCCGGCTTCGAGGTCGCTCGGGCTCCGATACCGTCTATCCAACCCCACGAAGTGCTGGTCAAGGTACAAGCCGCTTCCATTTGCGGCACGGATCTGCAC
>JBKHKF010000357.1:0-3105 GCA_046537745.1 Anaerolineales bacterium
ATTCGGGCTGAAGCGGCAGGCTAGTACAGCGAGCGAGATCAGCGCGGTGGCTGCCGTGACATACAAAATCCAGGGGCCGAAGGTGTCGCGTTTTCGTCTCATGGTCCCAGTTTAAGCCAGTTGGGCTAGGCTGACAATCGCTGGTATGCCGTATACTGGCTTGGGATGGATATTCCTTTCTTGCCGGGAGAGCCGCTGCCCAAAGACCGACCGCTTGGCCGATTCTTGCCGCCAATAGAAGTCGGCGCGGTCACTCGCTGGCTCCAGGCGGAGAATCTCGTCGGTCGAGCGGTCGTTGACCCCTTCGGCACCTCGCCCTGGTTGCCAGTGGAGGCCGCCAAGGCTGGTGCGGCTGTGCTTGTCGCGGTTAACAATCCAGTGACGCGTTTTGTGCTTGAGCGCTATCTAGACCCTCTCACTCTGGATGAACTGCAATCGACCCTGGCTCAGTTGGCCACCGCGGAGAAAGGAGACCAGCGGCTTGAATCCTTCCTGCTGGACCTGTACCGAACTCGTTGCAGCCGGTGCCATGAATGGGTCTCCGCCGATTATTTCGTCTGGCAGGAACAGGAAGGGCGGCCTCTTGCGAAAGGTTACGCTTGTCCGCACTGCCATCACGCTGGCGAAGAGCCAACCACGCCGCAGGATCAAACAGAAGCACTCCGTTATGAGAACGACAGCCTGGCTCACGCCCGAGCCTTGGAAGAAGTAGCACCGCTGGATGATCCCAACCGGGCGCAAGCAGAAGCCGCCCTGTCCGTTTACCCGGGTCGAGCCCTTTATGCAGTTGTCACGCTCATCAATAATGCCAGTCAACTCAATCTGCCCGGTCGTCAGGCGGTGGCGCTGCAGGCGCTGCTTCTCAGCGCGCTGGATTCAGCGGACAGTATGTGGGCGCATCCGGAGGGGAGGCCTCGACCAAAGCAGCTTTCATCATCTCCAATGTATCGTGAATCCAACCTCTGGCGATCGCTCGAGCGGGGTGTGGAGCAGTGGACGGGGGAGGATCACGGCATAGGTATCGGCTGGTGGCCTGAAAGCCAGCAGCTTGAAGTCGGCGCAGTGACCACCTTCGCCGGTTCCGTGCGCCAGCTTGCCGAGAGCTTCCCTGCGCTGGAGAAGGTCGGCCTGGTAACCGTTCCGCCACGCCCAAATCAGGCATACTGGACGCTTTCCGCCCTTTGGGCTGCCTGGATTTGGGGGCGGGAGGCGGCCGAGCCTCTACGGGCGGCCTTGCGGCGGCGTCGCTATGACTGGGGATGGCATGCCCAGGCGCTGCGTCGGACTGCCCATGCGCTGAATGATAGATTGAAGCCGGGAACGCAATTCTACATGTTCATACCCGAAGCCGAGCCGGGCTACCTTGGCGCCTGCCTGGCGGGCTTCGACGCCTCTGGTCAGGCGCTGCAGGGGCGAGCCCTCCGTCAGGATGCACAGCAGGCGCAGCTTCGTTGGCGGCGCGGCGGACCAGAGGGCTTTGGTTGGAATTGGCAGCGGTTCGCTGAGGTGCTGCCGGGCTGGCTGGAATCCCAGCTGCAGCAGCGGGGGCAACCGACCCACTACCTTCGACTGCATTTTGGTGTGGCCTCGGCCATCGCCTCGGAGCGCGGCTATGGGCCCATGTGGCATCAGCGCGATGAGCCGCCCGTATCCGCCGTCCAGAGGGAGGTCGAGGAAACTTTGACCCGGAGGGATCGTTTCCATCGGTTGGATCAGCGGCAGGATCCAGAAACCGGGCTTTATTGGCTGACGTTGCCTCGAGCGGAGGAGGCGCTGGTTGATCGTGTGGAGCGGCGGGTGCTTATGTCGCTGCGTGGCCAGGACGGTCTGGAACCACTCGAGCTCGATGCCATCATCTGCCAGGCCTTTCCCGGGCTGCTCACACCGGACTTGGGTTGGGTGGTTGCCTGCGCAGAATCCTATGCTCAAAGGGATGAAGAGGGCTATTACAGACTAAGGCCGGAGGACCAGGTGGAAGCCCGTGCCAAGGATTTGGCAGAGATCCGGCAGGGCTTGCGGACCCTGGGTGAGCGGCTGGGTTATCGTGTTTCCGGCCAGGACCCCATCCATTGGCGTGAAGGGGGCACGGAGCAATTCTCTTTCTGTGTGCTGGCGACTTCAATCCTGGGTGAAGCGGAAGTGGATGAGGAACATCAAGGCCTGGTGTATGTGCTGCCCGGCGGTCGGGCGGCTTTGATTGCGGAGAAGGCAAGACGGGATCCAAGGCTGGCCGGCCGTTTGGAAAGTGGACTCGTCATCATCAAGTTCCGGCATGTTCGTCGGCTGCTTTCAGATACCACGCTTGCTCGCGAGAATTTCCTGGACCGATTGACCATCGATCCGCCTGAGCAAGATGATCCGCAGCTGCCGCTGCTTTGAAATTCGGGGATTTGGCAAATGAACTCAGTATTCGACCCGATTAGCTTGAGTATTGTGCTGGGCTCCTACATTGTTGGGTCATTTCCCTTTGCCCTGCTGCTGGCCCGGCTGGTGAGCCAGAAGGACCTGCGTGAGCACGGATCGGGCCACTCTGGCGCGACCAACGTACTCCGGACTTCTGGATTCTGGGCGGGGCTGATTGTCCTGGGCTGGGATATTGGCAAGGGCTTTCTGGTGATCACCCTGGCGCAAGGATGGGCGGAAGGTTGGGTGCTGCCGGCGGCCGCCTTTGCCGTGGTGGCAGGCCACTGCTGGCCGGTTTTCGCCGGATTCAAAGGTGGCATGGGCGTCGCCACCTCCGGTGGTGTGCTATTGGCGATCTGGCCGCTCGCGTTTGTGATAGGCGTCGGGTTGATCGCCGGTTTGACCTTGCTGCTGCGGCACGCGGCGCGGGCGAATCTGATCACAGGAGTCAGCTTGTGGTTGCTGCTGTTAATTCTAGGAGCCGGTCCGTCCGTGGTCGCTGCAGCTGCGGCCGTCGGTGCGATTGTCGCGGTGAGAGCCAGCCTGGATTGGAACCGGGAGTACCGTGAGCTGTGGCTGGATCGCAGCCCTGAGGAGGGCAATGGCTAGTCCGGCGCTAGGGCGTCGCGGTCGCTGTCTCGGTTGGCGTTGAGGTTGGCAGCGCCGTCTCCGATGGCGTCGGTGTTATTGAAGGTGTGGGAC
>JBKHKF010000358.1:0-3098 GCA_046537745.1 Anaerolineales bacterium
CCCTGGGGCGCGAAGGTTGGCTGGACAATGGAGTCCGCCGGTGTAAATGTAGGCATCCGAGTCGGTGTGACGTCGAGCAAGTTAAACTGAGCTGCCAGAGTAGGATCGATGGTGGCAGTCATCCGGGGCGTCGGTGTTGGCGGTGGCTCGACCACTGGTAAAAATCCCTGGCCATCCAGCCTCACAAGCGGCCCATAGACCCAGGCCACGTTATCCTCAACACCCGGATAATAGATCTGAATCCATTCCCCGCCCGGTGAACGGCCTAAAGCCGGCACGAGTTGGCCCGAGATCAGTACCCCCACCAGCTCGTATTCCGTATCCGGCCCCAAACGAACGTTTACTTGATCTGGGACCAGAATCACCGGCCCTTCGGGAGTTGTCCGCAACGTGGCAGTCGCTTGCCGCAGGGGAACTGAACTTCCCGCCGTGTTTGCGGCCTGAAAGCTCAGCGCGCTCAGCCCTATCAGCATGACGCCAATCACCAACCAACGACCCACGGAATCTTAACTCCTTGTCCAACTAACTGCCGAAACGCGCGGATTATACTATAGTGGTCCAATTCTGTTCGGATCCCCCTGAAAGGCCCTTCCAACATGGAACAGCGTGTCTATCACGGACCTATCCATCCCCCTTCTTTTGCTCAAGCGTTGGTCGCCGAGTTTGACCGCACAAACTACCGTGTTCAGCAGTTGGGAGAACTGGATCATCTGGTGGTTCAGATCGCGCGGCCAGACATTTCTATTTCGGGTGGGCATACATCTATCACGGTCCATCTTATTGAGAACGAAGATGGAGTCCTGGTCCGCCTGGGGCAGCAGGCCTGGCTTGGCGTGGCCGCCAGCCTGGGATTCACCGCGCTGACCGCGCTTCGCAACCCCTTCTCATTGCTCGGCCGATTGGACGATCTGGCACAGGATATCTCTTCGCTCCAGCTGACCGAACGGATTTGGGACACCATGGACACGACTGCGGCTTCCATGGGCGCGTCGCTGGAGTTATCCGAAGCGCTGCGCCGGCTGGCTTGCCCATACTGCGACACAAGCAATCAAGTGGGCGTCCCCAGCTGCGTCGCCTGCGGCGCACCGCTCGGGAAGTCACAGCCCATCGCCTGTCCTCGCTGCGGCTTTGTTTCAACAGCGGAAGTCCAAATTTGTGCGCAGTGCGGCCAGGACTTAGCTGAAATCACCGGACCAGATAAATAAGGCTGTGCCCGGGCGCCAATATAGCCCATCGCTCGCAACAATTTGGGAATCACCTGGATATCTTCAGCGAGTGTTGACCTGGGTGGTCTCCGCCGGCGGGTTAAAGTAGTTGTATACTGCCTCTGATATATCGGCGACCAGCGCCGAAGTAGGCTCCCAGATCATAGCCTCCTGGTCCCATAAGTAAACTGATAGGACATAGTCGCCGCCAGGTGTGTAGATAATTCCCGCGTCGCCAAGCCACTCCAGAGGCGAACCGGTCCATCCGTGCTTATGGGCTACCCGCGTGCCTTCGGGCACGCCGGCTTCCAGCAGCACTGCGATGTTATTCTGTGCGAGCAAGTCGAGCAGATAGCTGCATTCTTCCTGGGTCACCTCCTCATCATAGACAACACGAATTGTGCCGCCTCCCTCGGCGCAGCGGTAGAGATCTGCCAGCAGCCAGCCCATTTCCGAAGCCGTTGTCTGGGTGTAGGGGTCTGGATCGGTATCGATATCATCCCGGGTATTTGAGGGGGTCTGGTAGACGCGCAGCAGCTCGGCACCCAACCTGAAATATCCGGCGATGAAGGTATTCTCCAGCCCCAGTTCCTGCATCGTCTCCGTCACCAGGAGCGGGCCGCGAAAAGTGTCGATCTCCTCCATGATTAAGTCGGAGGTCTCATTCCCAGACAGCGTGATCATGTCCTCAATCCAGCCTTTGACCTCCTGGTCCAGCGGGAGATCATGGTATCGGAAATACGTGATACCGATGGGGATCTTGATGGTGGAACCGGCGGTGATGGCCACGCCGGGGTCGGCTTGGATCTCCTCTCCATTCAGCGTGACCATGTGCAGTTCCTCGCCCGTTCGCAGGTCCATCAAATAGAGATCCGCCAACCCATCGAACTCTCGAACTTCAGCGATCTGCTTCAGCAAGGTTTCCAGGGTACCCAGACTTGGCCGGGAGGCTTCACTGGCCACGACAGGCAAATTCACACGACGGTTTTGAGGTCTTGTCAGCACCTCACCGACTAATTCGGCGGCTCTGGATATATCGAGCACCCTGCCAGGCTCACCTGATTCGAAACGCGTGGTGCCGGGGACTGGCCGGGCGGTCTCCGGCGGCTCGTCATACCTGGCTGCGATATCCTGCAGGGCGGCCTCCAGCTGAGCCTGGGAGTATTCGGCGCGGATGGGGACATTCTCAGCTTCACCTGGTCTGTTCCAAAGGAAGTCCCAGAAGCCGGACCAGAATTCATCATCCGTGCGCTGCTCCTCCGCTGCCGCCAGCATTGCTTCGTTATCCAGCTGGAAGCCGACGCTGGAGGGATCAAGCAGGATGATTTGGTCATCGTAATGCAGCTCAACCGGCCTGTTGTATGTTTGCGCCAGGCGCTCCGCCGCGGCTGTCTGGGAAAGGCCCCCAATAGGCACGCCCCCTACAGCCAAACCATAGGGCATGCGGGCACGCTGCTGGCTATAGATGACAAGCTCGACGAACATGAGCCCGACGGCGGCCAGCAGCATGCTGATGGATATCCAGCGTAGAAGGTTGGGTCCGTTGCTTCGCATTTTCTATTCCGCGCGGCAGTATAACATAGGCATGGCAAAGCTCCCGACACCCCGGACCGCAGGCAAAAGCTGTATCGCGCTGAAATGATCTTTTCCCCTGGCAAGGTGCCGCCCAAGCACTGATAGCCTAACCAAGCGCCTTCAGCTGCGGCTCCAGCTTCTCCATCGACTGGCGGTAGTCGGCCAGCTTATCCCGCTCCTTCTGCACGACTTGCTCGGGCGCTCGCTCCGAGAACGGTCCAGCCAGCTGCTTTTCTAAACGATCGATCTGAGCCTGGATCACTTCCATTTCTTCCTTTATCCGCTCCCGCTCGACCTCCACGTCCAGCAGGTCAGCCA
>JBKHKF010000359.1:0-3091 GCA_046537745.1 Anaerolineales bacterium
CGCCCAGATCTTCAGCGGTATACACGGCCACCACGCCCTTCCGCTCCAAGGCTTTGGAGGTATCAATTGATTCGATGCTTGCGTGGGCATAGGGGCTTCGCAAGAAGGCCGCGTGCAGCATGCCGGGAAGATTCACGTCATCGACAAACAAGGCCCTGCCGGTCAGCAGGCGAGGGTCTTCATTTCGTTTAACTCGCTGACCAAATTGCTTCGTCGCCATCTCGCATTCTCCTGGTTCGAAGCCGGCAAGGCTGCCGGCGATTTCTAACCCACAATCAGACCCGCTGGAGCCTCTACTTCAACTCTGCCGCCGCCTGCTTAACGCTGTCCACAATATGCTGATAGCCCGTACAGCGGCAAATATTGCCGGAAAGCGCTTCGCGAATTTCCTCTTCGTTTGGATCCGGATTTTGCTGAAGGAAGGGAATGACGCTCAGCATAATCCCGGCGGTGCAGAAACCGCATTGCAGCCCATGATTGTCCCAAAAAGCCTGCTGGATTGGATGCAAATCCCCTGGTCCTTCCGCCATTCCCTCCACGGTTTTAATCTCGTATCCTTCGGCCTGAACGGCCAGCATCAAACAAGACCGCACCGCCTGGCCGTTCACCAGCACCGTGCACGCGCCGCAAACCCCGTGCTCGCAGCCCACATGCGTGCCCGTCAGATCCAGCTCATGCCGAAGAAAATCGCTCAGCAGCATTCTCGGTTCGACGATCTGCTGATAGGTTTTTCCGTTGACGGTTAACTCGATTGAATGTGTTTCCATCTCACGACACCTTTATTCGTTATCCGATAATTCCAAATTTAAATTCAGCGCTGCCCCGCGCGCTGCCATGCCTCACTCAAGGCTCGCACCGTCAGCACCCTGGCCAGATGGGACTGATATTCCGGCGTTGCGTGCACATTGCCGAAGGGAAAAACCACGTGGTCGGTGACATGGTGAGCCACCTCCTCGAAAAGCTCCCCCGAATCCTCATGGCCAATCAATATCCTGGCAGATTCCACCGCTTCCACGGGTCCATCACCCACGTTTAAATAGACCAGGCGGGCGCTTTTGCAGTCGCCCTTTGCATCCAGGGTCACGCCAGCAGCAATGCCGGCCATGGCGTAATCGCCGTGCCGGCGGGCAATCTCTTGAAACGACCAGCCGGTCTTTTCAGGATTTGGCGGAAAGTGAACTTCGACCAACAGCTCGTCCGGCCCGACCGCAGTGGTGAACATACCCTGGAAGAATTCCTCGGCTGAAAGCGTTCGCTCCCCTGTCTGGCCCTGGATCGTGAATTCCGCGCCGACGGCCACAGCTACAACTGGAAGCTCGGCGGCCGGGTCTGCATGGACCATGCTGCCGCCTATGGTCCCCCGGTTGCGGATCTGTGGGTGTGCGATAAGCGGCATGGCCTGGTTCAGCAACGGGGCACTCTCGGCGACCATCGGATGTTTTTCCACCGCGGCCTGGCGCGTCATCGCTCCAATGCGCAGGCCGCCTTCTTCGGTCTGCTCCAGGTAATCCAACCCTTCCACTCGATTCAGATCGATCAATACCGAGGGCTGCATGATGCGGAAGTTCATGGCCGGCACCAGACTTTGGCCACCGGCCAATAATTTCACATCACCGTCGCTGTTGGAGAGCAGCTCCAGGGCTTCTTCGATGCTTAGAGGACGTTCGTATTTGAATGGAGCGGGCTTCATCCTTCTCTCCTGGAACTAATTTCCCAATGGATATTCCCGAGAAGTATTGATCTCCCGGGGAATAGAACACATTATAAAGTCCGTCCGCCTGGGCATGGGCGTACCCGGCGGAGCTAAACGCCGGTGCGACGAACTTTGATGATTTCCGCGAGTACCGAAAGCGCGATTTCCTCCGGTGATTTTGCGCCAATATCAAGGCCAATGGGCGCGTGCAATCGATCCAGCAGATCCTCCTCCAAACCCGCCTCTCGCAGGCGCGCCAGCCGCTTCTCGTGAGTCCGTCGGCTTCCGAGCACGCCGACATAAAAAGCCGGACTTGGCAGCGCGATCATCAGCGCCGGATCATCAATCTTTGGGTCATGGGTCAGCACCGCGATGGCAGTGCCAGTGTTCAGAGCGAGCCCTTCAAAGGCCTCCTCAGGCCAGCTGGTTATAAGCTGGTCCACCTCGGGAAAACGCTCCGGGGTTCCAAAGGCGCGCCGTGGATCAACCACTACGGTGCGATAGCCCAACACCTTGGCAAATTCAGCCAGGGCCACCGAAATATGCACCCCGCCGACCATAATCAGACTCGGAGGCGGCGGCACCACTTCAACGAACACCTCAAGCTCAGGCTCGGTTCCTTCCTCAGCAACCAGCATGTGGGACCCTGACCGGCTGGTCCGGATCGCATCCTTTGCGATCTCGAGCGCGCGATCCGGTATGCAATCATCTTCCCAATCCGCCAGCACCTCCTCGCCCTGGTTCCCCCGAACCGTCAGCTTTCGGCCCAGCCACGGCTCCGGCCCTTCCGTGATGGTGAGGGTGGCAACGGGAAGTTCGGCTTCGATGGCCTGCTCGACAAAGGAAAAATGCCCGGGATCCAGCGATTCCACAAAGACGTCGATCTCACCGCCACAGGCCAAGCCCACCCCCCAGGCTGTCTCATCACTCACGCCAAAATGAACTTTCTGCGAAGGCCCATCAGCCAGCACCGACTGACTCAGCTCAACCACGGCGCCCTCGACACAGCCCCCGCTGACCGAGCCAACGATATTCCCTTCAGCATCGACCGCCATGTTGGCTCCGACTTTGCGCGGCGAGGAGCCCCAGGTCTTAATGACCGTGGACAGTGCCACCTGTCGTCCCTGTTTCAGCCAATCGGCGATCGTTGGCGCGACATCCTTCATGCGTTGATCCTCCTGATGTGAATGGGCTGCATGGCCGCCGGCCGTACACTGTCAATACCCTGAAGCAGTTCTGCAAGTTCCTCGAGGCTCGCTACATTATGTGCTGGCAGAAAATGGTCAACGTAAGGGAGCGCCGCCTGCATGCCACGAGTCTTCGCTTGATAATCGGGAGAGCCCAACAGCGGATTAAGCCAGATCAGGCGGGCACAGCTCCGCTGCAGCCGAGCCATCT
>JBKHKF010000360.1:0-3079 GCA_046537745.1 Anaerolineales bacterium
CTCTTAATCCTGGGTATGAACGCCTATGATCCAGGGCTGGAATGGTACATGTATGAATTCTTTGAGGGCGTGGCCGAGCGGGATCGTGCTCGCTTTCCCAACTATGATGATCTCACCAAACGACTCGATGAGCTGGGATTCGACGAGGTCCGCCGGGGCATAGCGCATCAGGTCGATGAGCGTCTGGTGGGGGAAGAGGTATTTAATCAAGAATTTCTGAGCCGCCGTGGGTGCTCCCAAATGGCTCTGCTAAACGATGAGGCCTATGCGCGTGGGATCCAGCGAATTCGTGAACAGATCCGTCAGAATCCGGAGTACGTCTTCCGAGTTTATGTTCCCCTCGAATACCTGTTGGCAATAAAGTAGCGCCCCGTCACCTCCCTGGGTTACAGGTAGAGAAGCAATAATGAAATGCTGAAACTGCGCCCGCAGCTCCTGCCGTATTCGAATGTGATTGCGAAGGGTCTTCCTAGTTGGTGACCGGGTGCTCGGTCAGCGTCTGTACCAGATTGCCGACGTGATCGGGCCTTTCGCCCGGCGGGCTTTTGAGCAACCGGTAGTAGAAGTGAAGCCAGTGGTTAGACCAGCCGAAGAGTCGGGTGGTAGTCAAAATGCGCAGGACCTGATCGCGCCCCAGTTTGGCTTCGTCCAGAATCACCTTGGCATTGTTGCGGCTAACGGCCAGCGTGCCCACGGCGAAGTACACCGGCCACATGCAGGCCAGCCGGATGCGGTGGAAGCGCCGGGGCAGATGCATCACGTAGCTCAAGCCGCCCCATAGATGCCGCTCGGCTTTTTGAGCCAGCAGCTCGACGACCTGCAGGGATCGGTCGATATTGCCTGGATCGAAGAGCGAATCCCGGGTGAGGCCGAACTGCTCGTAGTAGGACTGGGGGACGAAGACCCAGCCTCGTTCATAATCCTTCCGCATCCCACGGATGATGTTGACGGTTTGCAGCGCCAGCCCGCACTCTCGTGAGAGCGGCATCAACTGCTCCTTGCGCTCTCGAATGAATGGTGAATACCAGGAGAATACGTCCGTCAGCAGGTAGCCGACCCGGCCGGCAACCTGATGCATGTAATCGTCCAGAGCTTCTTCGTCCTCGACGTATGGCCCGTGGTCCTGCCAGCGGGCCATGCCCACCGCGCTTTCCAACGCGTGTTGGCGAATGGGCTGCGCCAGACCCGGCGGGAGCTGCTGCAGCTCTTCCAGGATCAAATCTGCCCGCTGGGCGACATAAACTTCAGGGTCGGAATCATCCAGCGCTGAAATCCGCTGCAGAAGCGAGCGAGGTTCTCGGCGGCCATCGAGGGTATCGGCCCATAGGCGGAGAAGGTCAGCCTTTTCCTCCCGTGCCAGCTCGGGGTTATCCTCCAGGCAATCGGACACTCTGAAAAGAAGATAAGCGATGGTGATCGCGTCACGAAGCGGCTGCGGGAGCTGCTCGATGGACAGCGCGAAGGTGCGGCTGACCTGGCGCAGCATTTGGTAATGATGCCTCATCTCCTTACCCTCGCTCCCAATCTTCATTCAACCGCCTGCCGCCATCCAATAGATTTCGCCCTGCTTATTCAACTATTTTAACCCCAACCACGCGCTGGGGCCGCGCAATAGGCCTTTTTAACTATCGAAGCCGCGCGGTTAGGAGTACAATGTCGGCGAATCAGGCGAAATAGCCTGGTTCTCGATGAATACACATCAGTTCGGCCGAAGATTCGACCGAATGGGAAACGCCGGAGGCAAGATGAAGACCAAGCGACCGATTTTCGCAGTATGGGTGGTCATAGCGATCTTACTGACGCTGGCTGCCGCCGCCTGCAACCTGCAGGCCCCAGAACCAGCCGAGGAGGCAACGGCCACCACCTTCGCCTTCCCGACCGCCACCGAGCCGGCAGCCACCGGCTCCATCGCCGGCCTGATCTGGGAGGACCAGTGCCAGCCGCCGGCGGAAGGGGTCGAGGCAGTGCCGGAGGGCTGTGTTGAGATCGGCGAAAACGGGGATTTGCAGGCGGACGGCATCCTCTCGCCATCTGAGAGCGGCATTGAGGGTGTCCAGGTGCGCATCGGCGAGGGGGCCTGCCCGGCCTTTGGCCTGGCCACAGCCACCACCGATGCAAGCGGCGCCTATCGTTTCGAGGATTTGAACGCGGGCACCTACTGCCTTTCAGTGGACGCCTCGGGCGAGAATGAAGCGGTTCTGATGCCTGGAGTGTGGACTTTCCCGGTGGAGGAAGCGGCCGGGGCGGTGGCCCAGCAGTCGGTGACGCTCTCCGAAGCTGCCGTGCTCGACGACGTCAACTTCGGCTGGGACCCTCAGCCGCCGGAAGAGCTCCCGCCCACGGAGACACCAACACCGACGCCGGAGGAGGGCGCTACCGAAACGCCAACGCCGACAGCCACGCTTGATCCAAGTGACCCGAAGGCGGGCTTAGGTGAGCCTCGATTCGAGGATGATCTAGACACTGGTGGCAATTGGACGCTTTACCAGAACGACCAGGTTGAATTTAGCCTGGGCGACGGCCAGATCGACATGAAAGCCCTGGAAGCCGATTTCAGCGACTGGTGGACCTTAGCGGGGCCCAGCGTGGCCGACTTCTATGTCGAAGGCGTGGTGGGCATGACCGAATGTGCTGGCCGGGACGAGGCAGGCCTGGTGGTGCGGGGCAACCGACCGGCCCAGGATTGGGTCGGCTACCTCTTCGCGGTGACCTGCGACGGCCGATTCACCTTCCGCATCTGGGATGGCGAAGGCGTGACCAAGCTGGTGGATCTGACCAACAGCGAGCAGCTGACGGCGACAACGGATTGGGAGCACACCCTGGGTGTGCGGGCGGAGGGGTCCACCTTTACCCTGTTCATCGACGGCAGCCAGGTGGCCCAGGTGACCGACGACACCTACGAGCAGGGTTTGGCGGGCGTCTTCATCGGCGCCGGCACCACGCCGGGGGTGGAGGGCTACCTGGATCGGATCGCGATCTGGGATTTGCCGTAGCATTTGAGAATGATGTTACTCAATGTTATGGCTTGGATTCAACTTCGAAGTGCAATTTTGACTTGATTGGAAAAAGAGGCAAGCTG
>JBKHKF010000032.1:0-13261 GCA_046537745.1 Anaerolineales bacterium
GATCGGTCATTGGACGCTCCTTCATACCCATAAATGTCGAGGTCGTTGGGATTATAGCCGGATAAGGTGGCACCAGCAACCAAGCAGGCTGACTTAAGGCTGACCTGGTCGGCCCGGTATAATCTCAACACCAGAAATTGTGCCAACTCGATCAGGAGCACAACCCATTGACCCTGGAAGGGCAAAGACCACAAACGGACCGCTACACTGTAATCCCTCGAACCTTGAGTTTTCTGATTTCGAGGGATCGTATCCTGCTCATGAAGCTCGGGCAGTCGCGAGGCGATTGGGCGGGCCTTTATAACGGGTTAGGCGGGCATATCGAGCGGGGGGAAAGCCCCCACGATTCCGCCCGGCGAGAGATTGAAGAGGAAACGGGGTTGGCTCCGCAGGATCTTAAGTTGTGCGGTATCGTGATCATCGATGTCGGTGGAGATCCCGGCATCGGCTTATATGTCTTTGTTGGCCGAGGCGAAGGCAACCCTATTAAATCCACCGAGGAAGGCGAACCCACCTGGATCCTGCTGGATGACATAGATAAAATGCCGCTTGTTCCGGACCTGCCCACCATCCTGCCAGCATCTTTGGATGTTTATCGAGGCGAAGCACCACCTTTCAGCGGTTTTTATTCCTTCTCAGAAAAAGGCGACCTCTCGATTGAGTTAGGACCATGAACGAAAACAGCGATAGAACATTTGGCTTGCCGATCCATGGATGGCTGGGGGTTGCAACCCTCACCTTGGGCGAAACGGGCCTCCTGCTTCAGATTTCTTGGATTGCCACGTGGTTCACTCCAATTATGTGGACGGGCTTTATCCTGCTGGGAAGTGGGCTCTTGCAGCGCTGGCGCGGGCGAAGCTGGTTCTCCAGCCACTGGAAGGAGCTCCCCCTAATCGCCCTGCTTTCCATCTTGGTTTGGCTCCTGTTCGAGGCCTACAACCTGCATCTGGTCAATTGGATATATCAGGGCTTGCCCGCGTCGGCATTCTGGCGGGATCTTGGCTACTTCTGGTCCTTTGCCACCATCATGCCCGGAGTGTTCATTACCTACCTCCTGCTGGATGCGATGCTTCCGCAGGCCGACGGCCAGGATACTTCCCAAATATCGGGATGGGACCACTGTATTCAAGGCGTGTGGTTTTTGCTGGGTTTGCTCCTGGTAATTTTGCCTTTGCTTTTCTCTACCGAGGTAGCCTCCTATCTCTTTGCGCTGGTGTGGATTGGCTATATTTTCTTGCTGGACCCGGTGAACGAGCTGCTCGGTGAACCTTCGATACGTCGTCAATGGCAGTATGGGCGCCTGCGGCCGACTGCGATTTGGCTGATGGCAGGGATGGTTTGTGGGCTGCTCTGGGAGACCTGGAATTTCCAGGCTTTTATGGCTGAGGGCGCGTACTGGATTTACACGGTACCGACTGGCCTTCGGTTAACGGGGCTGCAATTTGGCCAGATGCCGTTGCTCGGACTGCTCGGGTTTCCACCCTTCGCCCTGGAGCTCCGTGCCTTCTATCTCTTCCTGCGAAAAGTCCTGGGTGGAAAGCGGGTATTCGGAGAAACGCTGATCAGCGAGTAAGTTCAGACCCCGATTGCGGCTCTGCTGCGAGAGCCGCATATTCGAAAAACAACAGCTCCGTCGAGCCGTATTGGCGCCGATCGAATTCCACCAGGTTGTGTAGCGCCAAATCCTGGTATTCAACAGGATCAATTTGTGCGATTATCCAGGCGTCCGGATGCAGAAGCGCAGGATCCCTATCAAGCTGCAAAATCACGCGGTGCCAGATTTCCTTATACTGCGGCGGTGCGACGTACACGAAGTCAAATCCGCTGGGAGAAGGATGCCGCAAGAATTGAAACACATCCGCACGAATTACGGTGGCTCGTTCTTTGAGGCCGGTGATCTCCAAATTTTCTTGAATGGTAGTGATTGCGCCGCCTTGGTTGTCGATCAGCACGGCCGAGGCGGCACCACGGCTGAGCGCCTCAATCCCAACGCTGCCAGTGCCGGCAAATAAATCCAGGAAGCTTGTGCCCTGGATCATCGGTCCGAGGATGTTAAAAAGCGCCTCCTTGACCCGATCTGTTACCGGACGGGTGCTATCGCCCGGCACCAGCTTTAAGCGCCGTCCTTTCGCTTCTCCTGCGATCACCCGCAAATGGCTCATGGCCCGCCTATAGCTGTGCTGCGTATATCCTGAATTAAGATGACACGTGGAATGTTCCTGGTGGCTATGCGAAATCTCTCACGGATTCCCTGGCTGCCCGCAGGTTGGACGCGGGTGCAATAATGGGAGTGACGCAGCCGGCGCCCAGGACAAAACCCCTTCCCTGGGTAGCCTGCATGGCGCGTTCCGCCTCCACCCGAACGGCGCTGGGGTCACCGAGGACCAGAGTATCGTGACGGCGCAAGCCGCCACAAACTGCGCCCTGAACCTCGGTCTTGGCCACCCCCAATTCAGGCCCTTCCGTTTGAGCGTGCCAGTTGATTACATGCGCAGGATAGTCGGAGGCCACCTCGAACATCAGATTTCCACCATGAAGGTGAAGTACATTGAGCCAGAGGTCGGCGGCTGCCTCGAGGATTTTCAGATCATCTCCTTCCGCCAGCCGCTGGTAGCTCTCCCGATCAAAGTAATCATAGCTTGCATGCTGGATCGCATAGAAGATCCCGTCCACTCCAACATCGATACAAGCCTGAATGAAGGACAGGGCGCTTTCCGTGATCACTTTAAGCCCCCTGACAACCTCGTGAGGATCTTGATTTAAATGGCGCTGCAGCCTATCGCTTCCAGCCAGATTCTTCGCTTGGGAGAGAGGGCTGAAGATGGTTTGAATAATCGGAGTTTCCTGCCCCAGCTCGTCCCGCAGCAGACGCAGGCATTCGATCTGATCCGCCAGATAGCCAGCTGCAGGATCCAGTATTTGGAGCTCTCGCCAATCCTGGATCTCTCGAATGACCCGGTGGCTGTAAGCCCGGGTCCCCTCCGTGGAACCCTCCCAGCGATCCATCGAGCCCCAGTCCTTTATGCAGAAGGAACTGGCCGGAGTTACCTTTACAAAATCAAAGTCATAACGTCTCTGGAATGCGGCCGTGGAGGCCGATAGCTCCTCCGGATCCTGGTCATCCACAGGGAAGTGCCGCCATAGCGCAACAGGCGGACGATCAGCGACATCGCCATGAATGGCGGCTTCCAGCCGCTCCTTTTTCGTTGTCATAAAGTGAATCTATTCTTTCAGATCCCAGGTCCCGTGCTCGATCAGGTGGATCTGCCGTTTGGCCAACCGGAGCATCATATCCGACCGCACGCCCTCCAGGCTCTTGTCGGCACTCTCGATGGCCTTTTGAAAGGCTTGAGTCGCCTCCGAGTGATTCCCGGCCCGCTTATGCGCCAAACCTAATGCGTAGTGCGCTTCAGCCTCTTCAGGAAACCGCTGAACAACTTGTTTCAGTTGGTCGAGAGCTTCCTGGGTACGATCCCGACCGTACAAAGCCCATCCCAGTTCGAGCTGCGGTTCAAACTCATTGGGGTTTTCAGAGGCACGGGCCTCGATTTTATCGAGCTCGGGTGCGCCCTCCTCCAACCTTTCCTTTACGGCCATGAATGCTACCTCCTTGCGTTCTTTTCTATTATGCCAGGTACTCGGCGATCTGCTCTGGGTGCTCCGCTACACGTACGCCGGCCGCTTCCAACGCCTCGATTTTATCGGCTGCGAGCCCAGTACCGCCTTCTACAATCGCCCCCGCGTGGCCCATGCGTTTGCCCGGAGGCGCCGTCCTACCGGCGATAAAGCCTACGACCGGCTTTGTCATCTCATTGCTGATGTACTCGGCTGCGCTCTCTTCATCGGACCCACCGATCTCGCCGATCAAAACAACCTTTTCGGTTTGGGGGTCCGCTTCAAAAAGCTCCAGCGCATCGATAAAAGAGGTGCCGTTAACCGGATCACCACCGATGCCGACGCAGGTGGAAGAGCCCATACCTTTATCTTTCAACGCATAAAGGACCTCGTAGGTCAACGTCCCTGAACGGGAAACCACACCGACCGATCCCGGATCTGCAATATGTCCCGGAATGATCCCGACCTTTGATTGGCCCGGCGTGAGCACGCCAGGGCAGTTAGGACCAACCAGACGCATGCCGCGCTGATCGACATAGTTGCGAACGACCATCATATCCTGCACCGGAATTCCCTCGGTAATGGCGACGATGAGTTCGACCTCAGCGTCGGCAGCCTCCAGGATCGCATCGGCGCCAAAGCGAGCCGGTACGAAGATGACGCTGGCGTTGGCGCCGGTGGCTTCCACCGCCCGGGCGACGGTGTCAAAAACCGGCACCTTGCCGTCCAAGACCCATTCACCGCCTTTTCCGGGCGTGACGCCCGCCACGACCTTGGTGCCATACTCCAGCATCAAGCCGGCGTGGAACAATCCTTGCTTGCCGGTGATCCCTTGAACCAGCAGCCGTGTATCGTTGTCGATAAGGATGCTCATCCGGTCTTGCCCTCCTTCGCCAGCTCACCCGCCCGCCGTGCAGCTTCCGCCAGCGAGTCGGCAGTGATCATTTCCGCGTCCGCCAGAATCTGGCGGCCCTCTTCCTCGTTCGTTCCGATTAATCTTGTCACCATCGGGACATCCGTATCCACGCGCTCCAAGGCGCCAAGGATCCCCTTCGCCACTTCATCGGCGCGAGTAATGCCTCCGAATATGTTCACCAGCACCGCCCGCACGTTCTGTTCTGCCAGGATAATCCGCATCGCGGCTTCCACTTTTTCGGCACTGGCTCCGCCTCCGATATCCAGGAAATTGGCGGGCTCGCCGCCGAAATTCTTGATCACGTCCATGGTGGCCATGGCCAGGCCAGCGCCGTTGACCATGCAGCCGATATCCCCATCGAGCTTCACGTAAGAAAGGCCGTATTTCCGCGCCTCACGCTCCGCTGGCTCCTCTGCGTCAATATCCCGCATATCCGCCAAATCGGGATGGCGGAAGAGACCGTTATCGTCCAGCACCATCTTGCCGTCCAGCGCCAGCAGCGATCCATCCTTGGTCAGCACCAGCGGGTTGATCTCGGCGAGCGTGGCGTCCGATTTGTCATATGCCTCGTATAGGCCCTGCGCAATCTCGATGAAAGAGCGCCAATTCTCACGCGGCAGCTCAATGGCAGAGGCGATATAGCGAGCCTGGTACTCCCGCAGCTTAAGCAGCGGATCCACGTGGACTCGTACAATTTTCTCGGGATCCGTCTTAGCTACTTCTTCAATCTCCACACCGCCTTCGGAGGAAGCGATGATCACTGGTCGACGGACCGATCGGTCATTGGTCACGCCGAGGTAAATCTCGGTCTCGATTGCGGCTGCTTCATCGACGAGCACGCGCCGGACCGGAAGCCCCTTGATGCTCATGCCCAGGATTTCGGTGGCGGCCTCCTCCGCCTCTTCCGGAGAGTCCACCAGACGAATGCCGCCTGCCTTACCCCTGCCGCCGACCAGCACCTGGGACTTCACAACCACCCGACCTCCCAGTTCCTCGGCGATCGCGCGCGCCTCATCCGAGGTAGCGGCGATGCGCCCCCGAGGGATCGGAACACCGTAGTCGGCAAAGATTTTTTTTGATTGATACTCGTGAAGCTTCATTCTTGCCCCTTCGTATTAACGTCCAATTTGAACTTTAGGAGTCCGGCTCAGATATGACAGGTGTAAAGCGCATGATGCGTGCGTTTCCGTGATCAACCACCCATAGGTGATTGCGGCTGAACGCGACGCCAACCGGAATATCAAAATGTGCATCACCGGTTCCAATGTCCCCCCAGCCCAGCTGGAAATCGCCTTGCTCATCGAAGCATAGAATTCGATAGCCCTCCGGATCGGAAAGGCAGACCAAACCATCCGGCGAAACATCGATGTATGGCTTGTTCTGCAGAGATTGGCCAAACCAGCCATCGACTGGCCAGGTCAAGACTGAACTCCAGGCGCCATTTGAATCTTCGCTGAAGACCTGGACCCGTTGATTCCAGGTGTCAGCGACGTACAGATGGCCAGCTGGCCCAATTGCCAATCCGACGGGCTCCTCCAATTGCCCGACATCCAACCCACCGGAGCCGATGCTTGCCAACGGCTGACCTTCTTGATTGAAAATCACGATGCGCTTGTTGCCTGTGTCGGCCACGAAAATACGACCCGCCTCGTCAATGGCGACATCCCTTGGGCCCCAGAACGCCTCCAGCGTTTGCCCTTCACCGAAAGACCCGATGACACGTTGGATGGTGCCCTCTGAGGATAGCTGGAGCACGCGGTGGTTCCAAGTATCCGCCACATATATGCTACCATCCGGCGCAACTGCCACGCCCCAGGGTTCATTTAGCTGTGGCTGCTCTCCGACCTGTCCCTCGCTGCCAAAAGAGCCCCACGTGGCCAGGACATTGCCTTCTGGATCCAGCTTGACAACCCGATGGTTGCCCGCATCGGCGATATAGATATCGCCGCCTGGCCCCGCCGCAATGCCACGGGGTGCTTGGAAAATGGTCTCCCCGGCGACCTCTGATCCGGTGAAGATGCGTTCGGCTGCCAGTTCTATCGTGTCATCAGCATAGGGGTCGAGCGCGGGCCCCTGCTCGATGGATTGCGGGGCAACGCCATAATCCCAAATCAAAGAGGCGATATCTTTCCTGATGAAGAATTTCATCCGGTCCGCCGGGCTCCAGGACTCAAGCGCGTAATCCTTTCCCACAAGCGCCCCATAGGCGCTGTAATCACGATCGAACCAGATATCCCAAATCGCTTTTCGGTATTCAGGGGATGTGATGGCGTTTCGCACTCGCTCCCAATCCAGGTCGAAATAATCCTGCATTGGCCACCACATGCGGATGTATTCAAATGTGTAGTAGCGGTCGCCCAGGATCGGTTCCACACGGTCCCAGTTGTTATCGCCGGCGATCACCAGCGGATAGTTCAACAGCTCCCGGCTGGGGTTGGCGCCATAGAAATGATTGTTGTTGAAATCCCGCATGTACCAGCTGAAGGGCCAGGAAACGTCATCGTCATAGGCGATATCGATGTTCATGCCATCGGTGGTGCGGCGGGAAAGCTCTTCGGCCTGGTTCAGCACCGTCTTGACACCCGTGGCTGAATGCGCGTAGACCAGGTACTCTGTCGCCTCATCGTAGTTGACGAAGGCGGCTCGGTAGGAGGTTCTGATCGTCAGAACTAATAGAATTCCGAGGAAAGTGACCCCGGCGATACGGCCCACCGCCGGCCAAGTCCATCCCCGCGCCAGCACCGCCACGCCGATAAACGATGCCAATGTCACACCCAGCGATATAAGGAAGCCGCTGGTCACCCGAAGCTGATCGAGTTGCGCGCCGGCGAAGGGAAGCTGCGGACCAAGCAGATACCCCATCAACTGGAATACAGCCAGGAGGCCAAACAATGTTAGCAGCACCATCGCCCAGCCGCTTTCGCGAAGGAATTTTTGCCAATCGACCCGTTCAAGGATCCTGCCGATAGCCCAACCCGAGAGCAGGATATAGGGCAAGGTGATATGGACCGTGAGCCAGGGCATCCGTTCTCCGGCGATGGTGTAAGCGAGCGTTGCCGTAACCGCCCAATAGCCGATGAAGCCCAAGACCGGGAAAGGCGCCGGAGCCTCCTCGATTCTCTCTTCCATTGGCTGCTCAAGCTCGGCCGCCTCCGCCGCCATCTCTTCCCCTACCTCTTCGGTATCATCCTCCGCCAACCGCTTGCGCAGGCTGCCAATCCCGAATCCAGCCGCGATCAATGCACCGATGGCTGGCAAGAATTCGTAAAATGGGATCTGAATCAGCGTGTAGTAATAGAGCGGCTGACTGCCCCGGTTCACCCCATGCTGCTCCAACCAATAACCAAGCGAGCCGACCAGGCCCGTGAAGAAGCCGAAGGGGTGGGTCAGGACGGTGGTGTAAAACAGGCCAAATAAGCCGAAGAAGACACCGGCAGCGATCAACCACGTGCGCCAGTTCCAGGCGAGGCCAGCTCCCACTGAAATCAGCACCAAAATACCTACGACGATGGCGGTCGCGGTGAGCGTGGCCGGGTCCTCATAGGCAAGCGGATCTTTCCCCAAAATAAAGACAGGGAATGCCGCCAACTGGGGCAGCGTGAAGGAGGTGGTAACCAAGAGCACGTCAAAGGCGGGGAACTCCGTGCGCAGCCTGGTCCGGAATGACCATACAACGGCAGCCGTTGCCAGCAGACCTCCCACGAGGATCATGCCAATCGCCGTGATCAGCGCAGGGTGAAGGCCGATCTGGCCGGCGCCACCGTCTGCCCCCGGATCGGCCGGCGCCACGGTTTCCGCCTCCATCACAGCGGGAGCCTGACTATCCAGATAGATACCGGCGCCGCCCACCAGTACGCCAACCAGGACCAAAAGCAAGCCAATGCCGAAGACGGTCCGCATTCGGGGCTGATCCCAATGAGCCCGCAGGAATTTCCAGGCCAGCATCAGTCCCAGGAAAAGCATCAACTGTGCTGTGTAAATGAAAAATGTTTCCTTGGTCGCCGTATGGAGCGCTAAGCCAGCAGCCAGAATATAGAGCCATTTTGGCCTGCGATCCTCGAAATAGCGAAAGACCGCGTAAAAGGTGACAAGGGCGATGATGACAACGAGGGCCTCGTTCCGGACATAGCGGCCGTAATACAGCATGTAAGGCGAAACCGCCATCAACAGCGCTGCCACCAGCGCGCCGACCTTTCCGAGCCAGCGGCGGAACCCGAACATCATCGCCACCGCCAGGATGCTGGCGAAGGCGGCGGGGAAGCGAGCCGTCGCGTCCGAAACACCGAATAGGAAATAGGAAAGTGCGAGCAGATGGAATTGGAAGGGGCCGTGCATGAGCGGCGAATGCTGAAAGCTTCCTTCGTCCAACAGCTTCCATGAGAAATAGGTGTGAAGACTCTCATCATGGCTCATCACACGCGTTTCTAGATCAATGAAACGGGTCAGGATGGTAAGCAGGAGAATGCCTGCGAAGGCGATGGTTTCCCAGTCAACCCTGACGCTCGCGGCTGCCAACCGCTCACTAAAGCTCGGTGTTCGCTCTTGCGCTGCCTCTTTCATGGCCATGTGTTAGCCTTCCTCCTGCACCAGTGGTAAATCTACCTCACGATACAACTCGATAATTTCCTGCTCATTAAGCGCTCGCCACTCGCCCGGTTTGAGATCCCCTAAAGACAAGCTTCCCAACCGGATTCGTTTCAACCTCGTCACTCGCAAGCCAAGGACTTCGGCGGTCACCCTGATCTGCCGGTTCATCCCCTCCTGCATCACAACGCGAATCTGCCTATCCGAGCCCTCTTCTCTTATAACCCGCGCCGGCGAACTCCTCCCCAGCCCCGGCAAATCAAGCCCATGACGCCAGGATTCCAACTGCTGGTCGCTGGGTTTGCGGTTTAACCACACCAGGTATTCCTTCTCGTGCTCAAAGCGTGGATGGGTCAGTCTGTGGGTAAGCTCGCCATCGTTGGTCAGGAGAATCAAACCTTCGCTGTCCAAGTCGAGCCTGCCCACGGGATATACACGTTCCTGAGCCTGGACCAGGGCTTCCACCGTGGGTTGCCCTCCCTGCGATTGGAGGGAAGAGAGCACACCGACAGGCTTATGCAACAAATAATAAGCCAGAGGCTCCTGTTCCCCAATGGGCCTGCCATCGAGGCGGATATCGGCGGCTGGATCGGCTTTTTGACCTAATTCTGCCACTTCCCCATCCACTGTCACTCTCCCGTCCTCGATGAATTGCTCACATTCCCTGCGGGAGCCATAACCCGCTCCCGCCAGGATCTTCTGAAGCCGCTCAGGCATTTGCACCCTCCGCAGGCCCACCCTCGGAGGATGGATCATCTTCCGGATTATCCAGGTGCTCTTCCAGGTCCGTGGAAAGCGGCGGCAGATCGTCCAAATCACTGAGTCCGAAATATTGAAGAAAATCGGGGGTTGTGGCGTAAAGAATCGGTCGGCCGGGTGCATCCGTTCGTCCGACTTCTTCAATGAGGCCGTAACGCATCAGCGTTCTCACGGAGCTATCTGAATTGACGCCGCGAATGGAATCGATATATGGGCGAGTGACAGGTTGCTGATAGGCGACAACGGCCAGCACTTCGAGAGCGGCTTTGGTGAGTCGGGAGGTAGTTTCCAGCTCAAGGAATCTCTCAACATCCTCGGAAAACTCGGGTGAGCTCGTAATTTGATAGCCATAGCGATTATGTTCCAGCGCCAGCCCCCTCCCCTGGTATCCAGCTTGCAACAATTCCAGAGCACGTTCAACCGTCCGGTTGGTCGTGTCCAGTGCGCTGGCAAGACGGCCAGCTTCGACTGGACCTGGCGCGACGAAGAGCAAAGCCTCTACTTTTGCCATCATGAGACGCTCTTCCTCGGTCAGCTCGGTCCATGAAACGTCCGTGCTATAATCGGCCGGTAATTCTGGGTTTGGAGAGTTCAAAATTTTGTCAACTTCCACAGTTTTCCGAATAAATCGCTGGTCCATCTTGGCCGGCCTCGCACTTTTCCTCAGCACCCTTGCCTGCCAGGTGAATCTCGGCGGACCAGAACTGCCTCCTGTGTCAGATTTGGACTACGAGCAAGCCGATCCCTCGCTTGTCGACCAGTGGGAAACGAGCCTGCTGCAAGCCCAGTCAGGTGACGGCCAGCTCCACCTAATTGTGAATGAGGGTCAGTTCACATCCTATTTGCAAGACCTGCTCAGCAGCAAACCGGAGCCCATTCTGCAGTCCCCGACGGTCCAATTGCGGGACGGGCTCATCCGTGTGTTTGGCGTCGCCGAATATGGCTGGTTGCAAGGACGTGTTCTGGTTGAAATCCAACCGAGACTTACCGTGGATGATCAGCTCACCTTTGATATCACTTCCGCCCAGTTCGGACCCGTCCCCCTGCCCCAATCCGTCAAAGACAGCATCGCCGGGCTTGTATCGGAAATGCTGGCTGGCTCCGTTGGACCGTATTTGACGGGGATTCAGCTCGAAGCCCTGGCGATCAGCGATGGCGAAATGGCCATCGCAGGAAAGCTCCGCTGATGTCCAGGCGGGATTATACCAACGGGCCAAATCACCAGCAATGAGGCGAAGAGTGATCGCGCGACTGACCTTTCTCTTGCTGGTGGTAATACTCATCAGCGCTTGCGCCGGCCCGCAAGCTACCGCCGGCACCATGGAGATCCACGTTGTCTTGGACGGCGAAAGCCAGCAATACGATGTGCCGGCCGGCTCGACCGTCCGGCAGTCACTCGAAAATGCGGGCATTGAGCTTGGCCCTCTGGACCGAACCGATCCGCCCGGATACACCGTGCTCACCGCCGGCTCCAGCGTTCAGGTGACCCGGGTGGTAGAGGAATTTGAAGTGGAGGAATCCGTCCTTCCCTTCGAACGGCAGACCGTCCGCAATGAAGGTCTTCCTGAGGGCGAGACCAGATTGCTTCAACCGGGCACCAATGGCCTGCAGGAAACCACCTTTCGTCTCGTCTACGAAGGCGATGAACTGATTTCCCGCACGCCGGTCCGCCAAAAAGTGCTCCAGGCGCCTCAGCCTGAAATCGTGATGGTCGGGTCCCAGGCGGCCTTCACGCCGGTGGCCATCCAGGGCACCCTGGCTTATGTATCCGGCGGCAACGCATGGCTGATGGAGGGATCCAGCGCCAACCGGCAGCCGGTTGTGGTCTCCGGAGATTTGGATGGGCGCATCCTTGAGATTTCTCCCGACGGCGATTGGCTCCTGTTCTCCCGCACCTCGGCGGACGAGGAACAAATCAACAGCTTATGGGTCATCGATCTGACCGATCCGGATGCGGAGCCGCTCAGCGTCACCGCGGAGAATGTTGTTCACTTCGCTGCCTGGTCGCCGGAGCAGGGCCGGCTGGATATCGCCTATTCGACCGTTGAACCCAGCCCGGCTGCGCCGGGGTGGCAGGCGAATAATGATTTGATGCTGGCGATCCTCGGCCAGGACGGCCGGGTGCTGGACCGGAGAATAATCCTTCCAGCCAACGCCGGCGGACAATATGGCTGGTGGGGTACACAATTCGCCTGGGCTCCGGACGGTGTGCATTTAGCCTACGCCCGAGCCGATTCCATCGGTACGGTCGACATCCGGGAACCTGATTTTGAGGAGCTGCTGGAGATTACACCCTACCAGACACTCAGTGATTGGGCCTGGATTCCCGGCCTCACCTGGGGCCGCGACAGCCGAACGCTTTTCTTCGTGAATCACGGGCAACCATTGGGCCTGGAGGAGGCTGCCGCCTCCCCGGTATTCAACCTGGCTGCGGTGCCCCCGCAAGGCACAGGACCGCTGACACTATCCGATCAAACCGGCATGTTCGCGCAGCCGTCGAGCAGCCCGGCAACCGTCACGGAGCACGGCGAGGTCGGCTATCGCCTTGCCTATTTGCAGGCGGCAAATCCACTCAGCAGCGACGATAGCACATACCGCCTTTACATTTCCGATCGGGATGGGTCGAACCCACGCAGGCTCTTTCCCTCTCCCGATCAGCCGGGGCTGCGCGGCGACGATTTGCAGCACCCGGTAGAATGGTCGCCCGACGGCGATCGCATCGCGCTGCGTTACCGCGGCGATCTTTGGATTGTCGACGTTGCCACCGGCATCGTCCAGCAAATCACAGGGGATGGCCAGACCAGCGCGTACGATTGGAAGGGATGAGCACATTTCGCTGAAGACGGTCGCCCATTGCCGGGCGAGGAGGAATCAATGCGTGCATTAGTCACCGGCGGCGCCGGCTTCATCGGCTCTCATTTGTGTGACAGGCTCCTTGCGGAAGGACACCGCGTGGTCGTGGTGGACAACCTGGTCACCGGCAACCTGGATAACATCACTCATCTGGCTGGCAGGGATGATTTCCAATTCATCCAGCACGACGTCTCCAATTTCATCTTCGTCCCCGGTGAAGTGGATGCCGTGCTGCACCTGGCTTCGCCCGCCAGCCCCAACCCCGCTTCGCCCTTTGGCTATCCCCAGCTCCCAATCCAGACGCTGAAAGTTGGAGGGCTGGGAACCCACAATGCATTGGGAGTCGCCCGCGCCAAGGAGGCTAAGTTCCTGCTCGCCTCAACCTCGGAAATCTACGGCGACCCCCAGGAGCACCCGCAGAAGGAGGACTACTGGGGTCACGTCGATCCCATCGGCCCGCGCTCGGTCTACGATGAAGCCAAGCGATACGCGGAAGCCATGACCATGGCTTATCACCGCTATCATGATCTCGAC
>JBKHKF010000033.1:0-13201 GCA_046537745.1 Anaerolineales bacterium
GAAGTAACCAATATCACACCCTTTGGCGTGTTTGTCGATCTGGGAGGCGTCGAAGGGCTGGTCCACGTCTCCGAGCTCTCCTGGGGAAGGGTCCGGCATCCGGAGGACGTTGTTTGCTGCGGTGAGGAGCTGGACGTTCAAGTTCTTTCGGTGGACCGGGAACAGGCCAGAGTTGCGCTGAGCGTGAAGGAACTGCTGCCCGATCCATGGGAGACGGTGGAGGAGCGATTTAATTCCGGCGATCTCGTCGATGGTGTGGTGACGAACGTCGTCAATTTCGGCGCATTCGTTGGCATTGAAGAAGGGCTTGAGGGCCTGATCCACGTGTCTGAAATGGGGGAGGAAGCCTATCTCGAGCCTTCGGATATCCTGCGGGAGGGAGACGCGGTTAAAGTAAAAATTATCAACATCGATGCCAAGGCGAGGCGCCTTGGCCTGAGCCTGCGCAGTATTCAGGACGAACTCCCAAGAGGCGAAGAGGAGCAGGTGCCAGCCTCTGATACCATCGCCTCGCAATGACATTGTTCTTATTGTTCCCTCCACCGGGCGCAGCCATGATGCGCCCGGTCTTGTTTTTGCGTGAGAGCCATCGGCCATCGGTACGAGAGTGCAGCGGACCATGAGTGATCAAAAGAAGGCGAGAACAGCAGCCGACATGGAACTTGGGCCTATGTTCACTCGTGTCCAGAATACGCTGGATGATGTTGGGGTTATCCTTCTGGCTGCTGCTGTTTTGATCCTGACCCTGGGCATGGCTGGTTGGACCCGTGGTCTGGTGATTGATCCCATTGTCAACGCCCTTTGGCGCTGGCTTGGCCTGGGTGCGATCATCGTGCCGGCTGGGTTGGCCTATTTGACTTACCGGCTGGCGCGACGGGCGCTTGGCAAGCCCACACCGCTCCGGTATTCTCGGCTGATTGCACTCGAACTTCTCTTCCTCGCGCTGCTCGGCCTGCTATCCGCGTTAGCGGGCACTACGCTCGCCAGCGCCGAGCAAGGGTGGGGCGGGGGCATCATTGGCTGGGGCCTGGCTGTGCTGGTGACAGATTTATTGGGTTCGTTTGGCGCCGGCATCGTTTTCGCTGCGCTAGTTCTACTTTTGGCGGCGTATGTAGCGCTGGATATTGTCAGGCGGCGCGGCTCACTTCGTCAGGCTGTGGAGAAAATCCAGCAGGTGGAGGAAGAGGTGGGGCGCTCGGTCGAGGCCGCCGGAACGCGAAACGGCGCAAGAAGGCGCCGACGCGGCGGCCGTCTACCCTCGGAGTTCCGCAAGCAATTCGAGATGCCCGATGCTTCGGATGACCGAATCGAGGTCGAGCTGTCAAGGCAATCGGAATTACCGCCGCTGGAATTATTGGAGACCGGCGGAGCCCAGCGGATCACATCCAAGGAAATCAATCGTACGGCGGGGTTGATCGAGAAGACGTTGGCAGATTTTGGTATCCCAGCCCGGGTCGTTGATTTCCGGGCGGGCCCCTCCGTGACGCAATTTGCCGTTGAGCCTGGTTACCTGGAGCAAACCGGATCGGGCGGTGATTCCAAGCGAGCGAAAGTGCGCGTCTCCCAGATATCGGGCTTGGCCAACGACCTGGCGCTGGCGTTGTCTGCGCCGCGGCTGCGGATTGAGGCACCGGTTCCCGGCCAGCCTTATGTTGGCGTGGAAGTGCCCAATCAGCGGGGCTCAGTGGTCAGGCTGCGGCCTTTGTTGGAATCGGAAGCCTTCAACCGCATCGAATCGCCGTTGGCCATCGCCCTTGGGCGGAATGTCGCCGGTGTGAGCGTGGCAGCGGATCTGGCCGCCATGCCGCACTTGCTGATTGCGGGCACCACCGGTTCCGGTAAATCCGTTGCCATCACGGCCATCGCGACCTGCCTGGCGATGAACAACACGCCTGATGAGCTGCGCATGGTTATGGTGGATCCCAAGATGGTGGAGCTGCTGCGCTTCAATGGCTTGCCGCACCTGCTTGGCAAGGTGGAAACGGATCTTGAGCGCATCGTCGGCGTGCTGCGCTGGTGCACGCTGGAGATGGACCGGCGCTACCGGTTGTTGGAAAAGGCGGAGGCGCGCGATATCGACGGCTACAACAGGCGTGTGGCCAAGCGGCGCGGAGAGGACCGGCTGCCGCGGGTGGTGGTGCTGCTTGACGAGCTGGCTGATTTGATGATGATGGCGCCGGATCAAACCGAGCGCACACTTGTGCGGCTGGCGCAGATGGCGCGCGCCGTTGGCATTCATCTGGTGGTCGCAACTCAGCGACCGAGCACGGATATTGTCACTGGCCTGATTAAGGCTAATTTTCCGGCCCGGATGTCCTTTGCTACGGCCTCCGGCACGGATTCCCGGGTGATTCTGGACACGCCAGGCGCCGAAACGCTGCTGGGTAAGGGCGATATGCTGTATCTGTCGCCGGAAGCCTCCGCACCCGTCCGAATCCAGGGTGTGTTTGTCAGTGATCAGGAAGTGGCCAGGTTGATTGAATTCTGGCAGCGGACAGAGCTGCAAGTAGTTGAGGAGGAAGAGGATCCTCCCTGGGAAGAGCACCTGGCTCGCCAGGAGGTGCTGGAAGAGCATGACGATATGATCCAGCAAGCCATCGAGGTGGTGACGGAGGAGGGGGAAGCCAGCGCTTCGCTGCTCCAGCGTCGACTTCGCGTGGGCTATCCAAGAGCTGCTCGATTGATGGACGAGCTCGAGGAGCTTGGTGTGGTGGGGCGTCCGCAGAGTGGCGGCAAGACAAGAGAGGTATTGATCAGCGAGAGCGAAGATCCGTTTGACGAACCTGATTTGGACGATTCATCTTGACATTCAAGGGCGTTGGCCAGTAGCATGGCCAAGTTGATTAAAGGAGCTGACTGAATGCGGGCCGATCCATCTGCCAAAGGCACACCGAGGACTCTGACGGATTATCTTCGGGTGAATTTCCAGCATCTGCTGGATCCCGTCGGTGCTTTCTTAAATCGGATTGGTATCAATCCCAACACTGTAACCCTCATCGGGCTGGCCGGTAATCTGGTGGGCGCGATCTTTCTGGCACAAGGCAGGTTCCTGGTTGGGGGCTTGATTGTGTGGTTGATGGGACCCATCGATGCATTGGATGGGGTCATGGCCCGGCTGAAAGGGGAGCCTTCGGACTTTGGGGCTTTTGTGGATTCGGTTACGGATCGATACAGTGAGCTCACGATCCTTGGCGGGCTTCTGATTTACTATCTTATCGCGGGGGATCCACTTCCGGCCGCATTGATCTTTGCGGCCGCCAGCGGATCGGTGCTCGTGTCTTATGTTCGTGCCCGGGGGGAGGCTTTAGGCTTCACGGTCAAGGGCGGTGTGCTCACCCGAGTGGAGCGTTACCTCGTTTTGGGACCTACGCTGGTGTTCAACATCCCACTTGTGGGAATCACGATCATCGCGATTTTGGCGAATGTCACGGCGCTTCAGCGGATCTTGATTGTACGCAAGCAGGCCAGAGAGCAGATGAAGGATTTGCCACATGTCGATTGATCAATTCGGAATTACGCTCGGCCCGCTTACATTTCATTACTATGGCCTGATCATTATGCTGGGCGTAGTGGCCGGCGGCTTTTTAGCCCGTCGTATGTTGCGCGAGATGGACCAGGATGATCCCGATATCATCTGGGATGCCATGATCTGGGTGCTGATCTTCGGCATCATTGGCGCCCGTCTCTATCACGTGTTCACGCCTTCGAAGAGCCTGCTGGCTGTAGGCATCGACACCAGATACTACCTGACCCATCCCATCGATCTAATTGCAGCCTGGAGAGGCGGGCTTGGTATGCCGGGTGCGATCATCGGTGGGGCGCTTGGTTTATGGATTTTCGCCCGACGCAACGGCTTAAGCACGTGGCGCATGTTGGATGCGCTGGCTCCCGCCACAGCGCTGGGGCAGGCAATTGGGCGCTGGGGAAACTTCGTCAACCAGGAGCTCTACGGGCCGCCGACGGATCTGCCGTGGGGGATTTCCATCCGACCCGAGAATCGTCTGTCGGGGTACGAACAGTTCACTCACTTCCATCCACTGTTCCTTTACGAATCTCTCTGGAACTTGGCCAATATGGTGCTTCTGATTTGGATTTGGCGTCGACACGGCGAGTGGCTGAAGAAGGGGGATTTGTTCCTGGTCTATTTGATTACATATCCTCTGGGAAGGTTCCTGCTGGAGTTTATCCGCATTGATTTCGTACCGCTCTTTGGCATTAACTTCAATCAAATCCTGATGCTGATTGTGGCCATCGCCAGCGGCGCCTTCATCTATTGGCGGCATCGTGAAGGTGGGGAAGCGGCAACGGCTTAGGAACAACGGCGCCGGGCGTTGAGCTTTGAGAATTGAGCGCCAATCGGGGAGAACAAGTCAGCTCCCGGTTGTGCGCTCTTTCAATTTAACGTAGGGGGTTTGTTGGCGCTGTATTTTCAGTCGGAGCAGACAGGATTGAGGACAATGAGGTAAGGAAGCAATTGAGCTTGCCTGAACGATCTCTTTAGCGGGTCAGGGGCGCCAGCTGAGAAAGGTAAGCAGAACCCGAAGATTCGTCTCATAATCCAGGCTGTCATGGGTTGTCAGCTCAACGTCAACCGCATGAATGCCATTGTCCGAGGCGAAGTCAGCCAGCATGCCGGTGTACTCACAGCCGGTATTAAGGGGGGGATACGGATAATCCGTAACCCGTGAAATAGCCTCCGCCAGACTTAGGGAGCCGGGATCTGGCGGAAAGCCCCCTGGAAAGATGCCGAGGGCTGCACTGTGATAGCTGATGAGCGCTTCAACATGTTCCTGCAGCAGGAATTTGGCCAGCGCCCTGGCTTCTGACTCAGACAGAGGATAAGGACCACCTCCGATGGGGAGATAATCCCAGCATCCTGCCGTCTCCCACGCTGCCTGCCAATCGGAGGGGAAATTGCGGTTCAGATCGACTCCATTGGCATTGGCACGTCCCTCATAGCCATGGGAAGCAGCTTCGCCATCCGGGTTTAAGGCAGGCAGGATATACAGCGTGAGATGCTCCGGCACTACGCCAGGGTTCTTTTCCAAAAATGCGATGAGCTTATTGGCCAGCGCTATGGTGTTCCATTCGTAGCCTCCGTGGATGCCGGCTACAATCATCCGCTTTGTATCACCATCGCCAAACTGATAAACCACAAGGGGACGCTGTTCGACGCTGTAGCCGATCAGGCGAGTCTTTGCGGAGGTGGCATACTGCGAGCCAGGTTCCTGATGTTTCCCGGGTGGCTCCGGTGTCAGCTCTCCCGCATTTGCGTCGCCGGCCGGCATGATTAGCAAGAGCAGCATGGCTGGAATTACCGACAGAGCAGCCAGCTGCCGCGCATATTGAATGAACGTTGATTGCTGGTTACTGTTCATTAATTTCCGGCCCCCATCGCGGTTGCCAATCACAAAAGCTGTTCTCTGTCAGCCGATACCGTGTGCCTGTTTCAATGTGCTGCACGTAAATCTCGCAACCGTTCTCGTCCAAGTAATTGTCCACATAGGAAGTGTAGGTGATCCAGTCACCATCCGGCGAAAAGCTTGGTGCAAGGTTGTTGCCGCCATCGGTGAGCTGCCGCAGCGACTGACCCTCGATATCAAAGGCGTAGATCTCCCGCCCCCAGCTGGGCCCGGCGTAAGTGGCGAGAAGGCCCTGGCTTGACCAATCGTTACGGCCGCGCAGCCCAGTCAGGTCGGTCACCCGCTGAAGGTCGGTCCCATCCGGCCGCACCCGCCACAGCTGGATGGTCCCACTTCGATCAGATGCGTGCAGGATCCATGCCCCGTCTGGGGACCAGCTGGCATCCCATGCCTCCCCAATGAGCCATTGAGGCTGATCGCCGGACCGCTGCATGAGCCATAATGCCGATCCCTGCGCGTCTGTATGCGTATAGGCAACAAGAGATCCATCCGGTGAAGGCGCAGGCGCGTAGTTATGCCCCTGAACGGTGAGACGGATGGGCACACCGCCGATCGGCTGTTCGTAGATTTCATAGGGCCCTTCCAGATTGGCGGAAAAGAGGATGGAAGACCCGTCGGGTGACAGCGTTGGGTAAAAATGATCCGCCAGGTCATTCGTTGTGAGCCGCTGCTGAAAGCTTCCGTCAGGCTCCATCACACAGATTTGATCATACAAGCCGTCGGCGAAGAGCTGGCATGTGTACACGATTTGACCTGCAAGAGGCGGCCTAATTGGCGTGGACTCTATGGGTGTGACGGTTGGCTCTTCTGGGGTGGCTGCAGGCGCGGAGGTTGCAGTCGTGAAGGTAGGCGAAGGAGAAATGAGCTCACTCGCTGGGAAAGCGCAGGCTAAACTGGCCATCACGAAGGAGATGAAAGCTGCCAGCAACGGGATATGCAGGCTTTGAATGGAGACACTTCCCACTTCTTCACGGATAAGCAAGCTGAATTTGCTCATAGCTACGGGCAATTTTAGCGGGATGTCCAATTGGGAGCCAGAGTGAGATGAGGATATGGGAAAGGCGAGCGATTGAGACCTGCAATTCGCCCCTGCTATAATTCCCCGACTACTATGAGTAAATACTTGATCGAGACCGATGGCCTGTCCAAACGCTTCGACACGCTTCTGGCGGTTGATAACGTAAATCTAAAAGTTCGCTCTGGGGAAATCCTCGCATTATTAGGGCCAAATGGCGCCGGCAAAACGACCACCATTCGGATGCTGGCCTCCATTCTCAATCCAAGCGAAGGCCAGGCCCGGGTCGCGGGATATTCCGTGGCCGAGCAGCCTGAAGAAGTACGACGACGAGTTGGCCTCCTCACGGAGCATCATGGTCTCTACACACGCATGCGTTCCGTTAATTATTTGAAGTTCTTTGGCAGCCTTTATCAGCTTCCAGAGGATGAGCTCGGCAATCGAATTGAAGGACTGCTGGATGAACTTGGCCTGGCGGAAGCCAAGGGCATCCGATTGGGGCATTATTCCCGGGGCATGCGCCAGAAGTTGGTACTGGCACGCGCGCTGCTTCATGATCCGCAAGTGCTGCTGCTGGATGAGCCCACTTCCGCCATGGACCCATCCAGTGCGCGGATGGTTCGTCGCTCAATTGTGGGACTTCGGTCTTCGGATCGGGGGATTATTGTTTGCACGCACAATTTAGCCGAGGCGGAAGCGCTGGCGGACCGCATCGCCATCATCCGCCGTGGTCGCATCATCGCCAACGGCACACCTGCAGAGCTCAAGCAGCAGCTGTTGGGAGATCCCATTATGGAGCTGCGCTTTTCAGGAGTTCTCAATGGAGCCATCGAGAACTTCCCCGCCAGCCTCCGTCTGGTTGGCAGTGGAACAGACTGGCTGCGTTACCGCACAAGCGAGCCGACAGCGGATAACCCGACTGTGCTTCGGGCCATGGAAACAGCAGATGTTGACGTCGTGACATTGTCTGAGGTGGGGAGGACGATGGAGGAGGTATATCTCGAGGTAGTCGAGAGCGCGGACCAAGCCGAGGTTCAGGGCTGATGGCTTCCATTCAGGGCCATGCGTCCCGGTTGGCTCAGGGTGCGCTGATAATCACACGCAGGGAGATTCGAGATCAGCTGCGGGATTGGCGGATTCTGGCCCCCATCATCATCCTCACGCTCTTCTTCCCACTGCTTATGAACTTCACAGCCCAGCGGGCGGTGGGCTTTGTGCAAGAATATGGCGCGGATATCATCGCCGAACGGCTTATACCTTTCCTGTTGATGATCGTTGGCTTCTTTCCGATTTCTGTCTCGCTCGTTATTGCACTGGAGAGCTTCGCCGGCGAGCGCGAGCGGAACTCTCTTGAACCGCTGTTGACCACACCACTGGACGATACACAACTCTATCTCGGGAAGATCTTGGCCTCCCTATTCGTGCCATTGGGCGCTGCCTACCTGGGCATCCTTTTCTATCTCGTGGGGCTGGCTATTACCGTAGAATGGTACGCACCGCCTCAGCTTCTGGCACAGGTGATCCTTCTAACCGGAGCTCAAGGGCTTGTCATGGTCTCTGGAGCGGTGGTTGTCTCATCCCAGACCACCTCTGTTCGCGCGGCCAATCTTCTTGCGTCTTTCATCATCATTCCTGTATCGCAGCTAATTATCGGCGAGAGCATGATCATGTTCTGGGGCCGCTATCATGTGCTCTGGTGGATTGTGCTCGCACTGGTTGTCATTGCCCTGGTACTGGTCCGGATGGGGCTCCACCTCTTCAACCGGGAGCAGCTTCTGGGCAGGGAAATCGATGTTCTCAACTTCGGTTGGGCCTGGCGAACTTTCAAGGATGCCTTCCTGCGGGGCGCGAAGGGTCCACGGGATTGGCTCAAAGGCGTCCTTCTCGGATCCCTGCCGAGGTTGAAGGCGTCGCTGCTGATTATGGCGGCGGCTTTTTTGGCGGCTTATCTTATCGGCGTTGATCTGGCTGACAAATTCCAATTACCACCCGATCTGATGGCCTTCGGCCAGTTCGATAGCGGATCTCTTGATCAGTTTCGGGAATTCGGATTCCTATCAGGGCGCGGACTTTACCTGATTACGGTGAATAACCTGCGGGCTATAGGATTGGCTACCTTTTTGGGGATCTTTAGCTTTGGCGTGATGGCGGTGGTTCTATTGATGGCGCCAATCACTATTGTGGGCTACTTCGCAGGAAACGCCGCGCTGGCAGGGCTGGAAGTTCCGAGGTTCTTGCTGGCATTGGTTGTGCCTCACGGTGTTCTTGAGGTCCCGGCGGCTTTAATTGCCGGAGCTGCCATTCTGGAGCTTGGTATGGCCTTGATCCGCCCCTCGGACGAAGGTACTTTAGGGGGACGCTGGCTGAAGGCCCTGGCGGAGTGGGCGAGAGTAAGCCTGGTGGTGGTGGCCCCGCTGCTTCTGGCAGCCGCCGCGCTTGAGGTTTTTGTGACACCGCGGGTGGCGCTCGCCCTGTTGGGGTCAGGATAAGCCATGGCTGAATTGATTATTCTCGGCACGGCTGCTTCGGTCCCCACGGAGGATCATGAGAACACTCATTTCGCCGTGGTGGATGAGAGCGGCGCGATCCTGGTGGATTGTGTCGCCTCGCCAAAAGTGCGGTTGGCAAAAGCCGGTATTGCACTTGAGACGGTCAACGACCTCATTCTGACCCACTTTCACCCTGATCACGTCACCGGGGTGCCGCTGCTCCTGATGAACATGTGGTTGACGGGCAGGCGTAAAGCACTTCGGGTTTACGGGCTGCACCATTGCTTGAAGCGCATGGAAGACATGATGGCTTTTTACGATTGGGAAAACTGGCCCGACTTCTTTCCGGTTGCCTTCCACCGTCTACCGGTGCAAGAGCAGGTTGTGCTGATTGAGACCGAAGAGATGCGAATACTCAGTTCGCCTGTGCGTCACCTGATTCCCACGCTTGGATTGCGAATGGAAGATCGGGCGACCGGTTCCGGCATTGCATATTCCTGTGACACAGAACCATGCCCGCAGGTGGTTCGGCTGGCGGCGGGTTGTCGGGTGCTGTTGCATGAGGCCACAGGCGAGGCGCCTGGCCACTCCTCGGCGGCGCAAGCGGGTCAGATTGCAGAACAAGCCCGCGTGGAAGAACTGCTGCTCATCCATTACCCACCGCAATCCGATCTGGAAGCACTGGTCGAAGAGGCGCAAGCCGAGTTCTCGGGGGATGCGGGCTTGGCTCAGGATTTCATGCGGATCAATCTGTAAAGATTTTAGTGATTCGCTTGAAAAGGTTCCCCTAAATCAGAGCTCGCCATAGGCATATCGATCCAGCAATTCGGGTTGCCCTGCCAGGCACAACCTTCATCAAGGGCGCATATTTGGTGTTCTGGGTTCTTTAGAGTTGTTCGTGATTTTCCCTGTCATCATCGCGTAGACTTTTCAACCCAACCAACGAGGAGAACAACGTGAAGCCATCGGCAGGCCTTGACAGTCTTCTTTCGCTGCATGGCAATCGCGCACTGATCACCGGCGCTGCCGCCGGGATTGGACGGGCTATCGCCTGGCGCCTGGCGGAAGCAGGCGCCGATTTAATCTTGGTGGACAGGAACGAAAAGCTGCTCGGCCGGACCGTGGCGGGTTTCTCCGATCAAGCCGTCCAGATTCGCAGTTATGCGCTGGACCTAACGGATCGGGCAGCCCGTGAATCGTTCTGGAATGCATGCCTCGACCAGCCCCCGGATATTCTTATCAATAACGCAGGCATTTATCCGTTCGCCGATTCCTTATAGGTTGAGGAGAGCCTGTAACGGAAAGTGATGGATGTAAATCTGGATGCTGTTTACTGGATGTGCCAGTCATTTATTCGGCAGCGAAGTGGAGCGGCCGGCGTCATTGTGAATGTGAGCTCTGTGGAGGCGCTGCTCCCCTTCAAGGAGGATCTTGCCCATTACAGCGCCAGCAAGGCTGGTGTATTGGGGCTGACGCGTGCGTTGGCTCGAGAGTACGGGAAAGCCGGCATTCGTGTCAACGCCATCATTCCGGGAGGCATTAACACTGAGGGGACCCAAGCCGCAGCCCGCGGCCTGCTCCGCTTCAAGTTTGGCCTTCTCGGGGATGCCGTTCGTTTCCGCCAGCGACTGCCGTTGAAACGTCTGGGATATCCCGATGAAGTCGCCCGGGTTGTGCTCTTCCTGGTGAGCGATATGGCAAGTTATGTGCATGGGGCGGCGGTGCCTGTCGATGGTGGCTTTCTTTCGGCTTGACCGAACGAATGTTCGCGCGATTGACCTGGCTGTGGTAGAATTTGCCTCGGTACAGGCGAGGCTGCCGCTTGGTTGGCAGCTTTGTTCTTATAAGATAGTTCAGGGTAAATGCCCTGATTAGAAAAGTTGTTAGGAGGGTTTATCGAATAGATTCACTGCCAAACAGGAGAGGTCGTGTTTGCCGCAGATATCTCTTTGAAGTACGGGAGAGGGCATGTATTTAGCCAAGTAGCATATTGTGCTTTGATCAAATTCAGCGGCAGCAGATTTGAGGCCACGGACGATTGGCGGGAAAAGAAGCATCGATTATTCCATTGCGCTGGCCGTGCAGTACATGGTCAGAAGATGCCTCACACCGTCTCATTGACGTCCCATTGATATATTGAGAAAGGTGTCATGTCGAAGATAATTGTCGTCGACGATGACAAGACCATGATTTCACTGCTTCAGACATTGCTGGAACTCGACGGCTACGATGTGGTCAAGGCGGGTTCAGCTGAAGCTTTTTATGAAAAGTTAGAATCTGAAGCTCCCGATCTGGTTCTTCTAGATGTCTTTCTCGAAGATGGGGAAGGACTGGACATCCTCAAGAGTATTCGAAATCACCAAGATGCCTCAATCGCCCAGCTTCCGGTTGTTATGACCTCGGGTATGGAGTTATCCTCCAAATGCCGCGAGGCGGGCGCAGACGACTTTCTCCTCAAACCGTACGACCCCGAGCACTTACTGAACATCATCAAAGCAAACCTGAAAGACGCATAGCCAGTCGGCATTTGCGTTTGGACAGGGGGAAGAGAAAGTTACTGTGTCATACAACAAAACTAAAGACGCGTCACGCCAGTGGCGCCTGATGGATCTACATTTACATACGCCAGGTTCCAACGATTATCAAAATCCTGAAGCCAGCTACCTGGATGTGCTGCTGCAAGCGGAATTACGAGGGTTGGACATCATCGCCTTCGCGGATCACAACACGGTGGCTGGCTACCGCAAAATGTACGAAGAGATCGAGGAACTGGAATTTTTAGAACAGCGGGACCGGCTGACGGAGGAAGAGGAAACCCGGCTCTCCGAATACCGTAGGCTGCTGGACAAAATTCTGGTTTTGCCCGGTTTTGAATTCACGGCTACCTTCGGTTTTCACATTCTGGGGATCTTCAGCAAGTCGACCTCCGTCCGAGAAATCGAGCATCTCCTTCTTAACCTGAATATCCCTCCCGAGGAGCTCGATAAAGGCTCCTCCACTGTCGGCGCCACCAGCGATGTGCTCACCGCTTACCGGATGATCAACGAAGCGGGGGGTCTGGTGATTGCAGCCCATGCGAATTCATCCAACGGCGTTGCCATGCGGGGATTCCCCTTTGGTGGGCAAACCAAAATTGCGTATACCCAGGATCCCAATCTGCACGCCCTCGAGGTAACCGATCTGGACCGCAAGGGTCGCCGCTCCACGGCAGCCTTCTTCAGCGGCACCAAGCCGGAATACCCGCGTCGCATGCACTGCATTCAGGGATCGGATGCCCACAGGCTGCGCATGGATCCAAACAATAAGAAAAACCTTGGTGTCGGCGATCGGGCCACTCGGGTGCTGCTGGATGAAGTTTCCTTCGATGCGCTGATGCGTCTGTTCAAGAGCAACGATTTTGCTCGACACCAACCTTTTTTCCCGACCTCCGAAGAGATGATGGATTTCGTCCAGCAGGCAAGGGAAGAAGGACCGAGCATCGTTCAGGATTTTCACGAGAGTATGACGGTGCGTGGCGGTCGCCTGTACTCGATCATCGCCGATGTCTGCAGTTTCGCCAACACCAACGGCGGAACGCTTTATATTGGCGCTGACAGGGATGCCGCCAAGCTTCCAAATGGTATTGACAACCCCAACAAGGCAATCCAGAAGCTGCGGAATGAGATTAGCAAGCGGATCAGCCCGCAGCTCGATGTCGAAATCGACACGATGGATTCCCGCTCCAAGAAAATCATCCGCATCATGGTTCCCAGAGGCGATGACCCACCATACGCCGTCGATGACAACAAGATTTACGTACGTGACGAAGCGGATACAGGTCTCGCCGTTCGGGATGAAATCGTGCAGTTGGTGCTGCGTGGAGGCTCCGCGGAGGATTCCCAGCAAGCCCGTTCTGTCGCCACCGGCGACGGCCTATCCGCACCCAAGACCGGCGTGGAAATCGTTGAGGTGGAGGAGCGGCAAGGCACCAAGTATTACACCCTCCGAGATTTGCGCAATGGCAATGTTGTCAACAACGTCACTCAGAGCTCCGCCCGGCGGCTTTGGGATTATGCAATTCGTGAATACCGAAAACTACCGGACGATAAGAACAAGATCGACGTAAACTGGAAGGGCGAAATTGGGGTTCTGAACGAACAGCAGCGAGGCAACCGCAAGCGCTGGGATCTCGTCCAACGGACCAACGGCAAGACCAGGTTCTACTACGGTGTTACAGAAGATGGTGTTCACGGCGCCTGGAAAGATCTCGTCGGCGCCGAGGACTGAATATAGCC
>JBKHKF010000361.1:0-3039 GCA_046537745.1 Anaerolineales bacterium
AGGAATTCCATCACCGCAGATCTGTATGCTTCCGGATTATTAAGTTGGGACACGTGCGAAGCATCCGGGATTTCCACCCGATTGATCTTGGGCACCAGCTCCTCCAGATAATCAAGCACCCGATGGAAGACCGACGGACTGTCTTCCCCCTGAATCAGAAGTGTGGGAACGTCGACCTGCTTTACTTCGGCCGGATCGATCTTGGGAAAACCAGAGCCAAGAAATTCAGCTTTGATCATATTGCGGCGCGCTTTCTGCCAGTCTTCGTCCGACATGTTTTCGTAATACTCATCTCCAAGCGTGAAACGGCCAAAAACATCCAATGCCTGGTCCAGGTCACCTTCCCGGGCGGCTTTCTTTGCCGGCTCAAACCCCTGCACTCCCAGTTGGATAATGGACAGCGCGGTGCGGGGCCGGCGCAGCAACAACCTGAGCAGCTCTCCAGGTTTAGGATCATTACTGACAAAAAGGGTGATCGCCGGCGGCTCGGCCAACACCATACGCCGAATAAGTTGGGGTGTGTCCATCGCCAACAGAAGACAAACAATGGCGCCATAGGAATGGCCCACCAAATGGACCGGTGGCTCGGCGGCCTCCTGGATTATCGCCTTGAGATCAGCAACGTGATCGGCCATGGCGTAATCCGCGCCCTCCGGGATGGGCTTATTCGGCCAGTGGTAGCGTCGGCTGTAGCGAATGGCGCGAAAATGATCGGCGAAGTGTGATTGCTGCTCCTGCCAGATCTCATAATCGGCGGCGGAGCCGTGAACGAAGATCAGCGGTTCCCCACTTCCCGCCTTCTCGACAGCAAAATCGTAGCCTTGGATGTTCATTTTCTTCTCCCATATCGAAGTGGTTATGCTCTCACCCAATTCTCCTGGGCTTTCAGACATGGCTTTTCATCGCGATAAGTTTTGGTCGGAAACTTTGCCTATGCAATATTCCATAACTTCCACAATGGCGAAATCGCATCGGTGATTCCAGAATCTAGCTTCAACTGGTCCGAAGTGAGCATCTGGTATTCAGAAAGGACTCTTGCCCGCCTTGATTTGGCGGAAAGCGGAATCGTTCAGTTGCGGACGGATGGGCGACTGCAAATGCCTGTTCGATTGAGGCAAATATTCTTGGAGCTTTCTTCTCTCCGCCTTCTCCCTTATGGTTGAAAGAACGCCCTTTTCAACTACCATATCAAATGCGGGTGCCTTGTCATTTATTACTGGGATAGGAGATTTGCTGTGCAAAAGGATCGAATCCTGCCTTTCACAAAGTGGGTCGCGGCCGCCATTGTTCCCTTTTTGCTGCTGGCCTTCCTGATTCTGTTCTTTTTCCCGGAAACGTCAGGAGAACGCTTCGCCTGGGAGATCAATCCGAGCATGACGGCCATGTTCATGGGGGCCGGCTATGTCGGCGGAGCCTGGTTGTTCATCAACACCATCTTCGGCCAGCGCTGGCATCGGGTTGCACCCGGCTTCCCGGCAGTCACCACTTTCGCGACGGCCATGCTGCTGGCCACCGTGCTGCACTGGGAGGTATTTGACCTGAATCACCTGCCGGCAGCACTTTGGTTTGCACTCTATGTTGCAGCACCAATCCTGGTGCCAATCGTATGGTGGCGCAATCGCAGCGCTGACCCCAGCCTGTCGGAACAATCGGGGCTCAAGGTCCCGGCCGTCGCCCGCTGGGGATTGCGCTTGCTGGGGATCTTCTTGCTGGGCTTTGCCGTTCTCGGCTTTGTCAGTCCCAATTGGTTGATTGATATATGGCCATGGCCGTTGTCGGCGCTGACAGCTCGGATCATGAGCGGCTGGTTTGCCCTGCTGGGCGTGGGCGGAGTTGTGATCGGCGGCGAAGTCCGCTGGAGCGGCTGGAAGGTTGGGTTGGAGAGCATAGGTTTGTGGCAGGTGCTGGTGCTAATCGCCGCCTTCCTGCGAGCGGAGGATTTTCAAAATGGGGTTATTAATTGGTACACGCTCAGCGTGGCCGTCGTCGTCGCCGGCATGATCGCGCTTTATCTGGTGATGGAGATGGGTTGGATTAGCGACAACGTAAGCGCCTAGATTCAGCAGGGAATTAACAGAGGATGCTCTCACTTCCGCACATGATCTGGCTCCTTCTTCGATGAAGATCTCAAGCGCACATTTGCCAGCAGCGAGTAGCCGAGGTTGGCAGCCGCGCCGATGACGGCCGCGTATCCGAGATACAGCGGCTCGGTCCACAAGTCGGTCCACCAGCCGACCAAACCGCCGAACAGGATCAGCCCAGCGGCGGCACCGGTGAACGGGGCCAGATGTGATGCGAAAAACCAGCTTTCCCGATGGACGAATAGAGAGATCGGCAGCGCGGCAATCAGCCACGCGAGAAGGCAAAAGACACCGGTCCAGTAGGCCAACGCTTCAAGGTCCGTGGGCCTCCCCCATGGTGAGAGAAGGAAGCCGTAGGCGAGGAAGTACAGCATCCCAGCAGCCCACCCCAGCACCACGGCCGCCAGCGAGAGCAGACCGCGACGCATTATCGAGCCCATTCGACTGCCTAAACCTTCCTTATTAGCGACAACCGCCTAATCGGCGTTCGTGGCACCGAACTCACTCTAATGGGCAAGACCCTTCGCCTCCTTCCCACAGCCATCATAGCGGCCAACTGGCGCTGGGTCCATATAGTGCTGGCTAAAGACCTTCGTCCTTCGCTGCCCCCGGGAGCCTGGCGATGGACCTTTGCCTTGACAATGACACCGATTTCGATACCTGCCCAGCATGAATGACAGCATAATCGCCATCACTGCACCCCCCATAATGAGTGGCATGAGCCGACGCGTTCGCAAAGCCTATATTATCCAGAATGACGCTCCCCTAAGGATCCTCAATCGATAAGCTCTGCGCGGTGGTTCAGAGCCTGAGACGTAGACACCTGCTCTATGGAGGCTTTGAGAGGACAAACAACGCCGAGAAGCTTCAAAGTTAATTGAAGCCTTTGCCTAAGTTACAACAACCGAAAAAGGCGGCCAATATACAGAAAACGTCCTCAACCATCACAGGCTGACGC
>JBKHKF010000362.1:0-3035 GCA_046537745.1 Anaerolineales bacterium
TGGGCAATCGCGGGCTGATTGCAGTCGGGGTGAGCGGTGATGGCGACACGGCGAGCATTGGAATGGGGCAATTTGTCCATGTCATGCGCCGCAATGTGCCGCTTGTTTACATTATCGAAAACAACGGCGTTTATGGCCTGACCAAGGGTCAGTTCTCGGCCACTGCCGACAAGAATCAAACGCTGAAGAGCGCTGGCGGAACCAATCCATATATGCCGGTGGATCTCTGTCTGCAGGCGATGGCAGCCAACGCCGGTTTTGTCGCCCGGTCCTTTGCCGGCGACCCAAAGCAGGTTAAGGAGCTGCTCAAGGCCGCGATTTCCTTCGAAGGAACGGCGGTGTTGGATATTATCAGTCCGTGTGTCACCTTCAACAATCGTGACGAATCCACCAAGAGCTATAGTTGGGGAATGGAACACGAGACCCCCATCCACGATGTCACGTATGTGCCGGTTCGAGAGGAAATCGAGGTGGATTACGAGCCGGGTGAGGATAAGACTGTTGAGCTCCATGATGGCTCCAAGATCGTGCTGAAGAAGCTGGATCACACATACGATCCGACCGACAGGGCCGCCGCGCTGCGCTTGCTGGAAGAATCCGCTGAGGAAGGCTATATGGCGACAGGTTTGATTTACATCAACACTGAGCAGGAAACGCTGCCTGAAGCCCAGAACTTGATCGATCAGCCTCTGGCTCAATTGCCCTCCGAATCCTTACGGCCTGCCGAGGGTACATTGAAGAAAGTATTGGCAAACTTCGAGTAGCAGCTCCAGCAAATCCAGATCACTGCCAACGGCACGGGCTTTGGCCCGTGCCGTTGATGTATAAATTGGATCTGGTCCAGAGTTACAAAGTCGACCATCGGAGATATCAGAAAACGTGGAAGCACATGCGGGTTGCTTGAACAAAGGTCAGCAAGCTGTTGGCTGGATTCTTGTCCTCCTCATTATTCTGACGATGCCCATCTCGGTGATTTTGCGTTCTGCCTCTGCAGTTTTCTTCAATCAGGAACTCGTTTCTGCAGAGCTCCAGGAGGTTCTGGTGGACAACGACGCGATAAGGCAGGCCATGGTTGAGCGCATGGTCGCCTCCGCCGCAGAGCCGCAGGAAGAGCAGGTCCTGGCGCAATTGACCTCCGCGCTGACGCCCAGCGATTGGAGGGCGATTGGCGAAATAGCAATTCCCGACAGCTGGCTTAAACAGCAGTTCGAAGAAAACACCATTTCGATATATGAGTGGTTGGATTCGGATGAGATCGAGCCGGATCTGGTGCTCAATCTTGAACCCATCAAGCGAAGGCTCCTCGGCGAAGGGAGCAGCCAGATCGTGGCCATCATTGTGGACAGCTGGCCAGATTGTGGGCTGGAAGATGTGCTTGCGCTTGAACTCGTATTTCGTCAAGAAGGAGAAATCCCCCTCGTCATGTGCCGTATGCCTGAGCCTCTGCTTTCCCTTATCAACGCCAGGATAGCCGAGGCATTCCGGGATCAGGCCACAGCTATGCCTTCAAGTGTGGATCTGGCAGCGCAGCTCTCGTCAGAGGAGCGGGCTCATTTGCCAGCCGTTAAAAGTCAGTTGCGCGGGTATGAGATGCTCGCCCGCTGGCTTATCCTGGTTCCGGTCTCGCTGTTGGGCCTGTTGATGGCGGCGGTTGTTAGAAGCTGGCATGGGTGGACCCGTTGGTGGGGAGTCTCGGTGCTGTTGAGTGGGTTGCTCACTATTCTTGGGGCTCTCGCCCTTGGCGGGAACGCCTCTGCGGTTGTTGCGGAGCTCAGTCTTTCGCTTGATATGCCTGCATTATTTGCAGAAGCAGCGAGAAGTTTATGGGTTGAGCTGGCGAACCAGGCAGTTGTTCGCTCGCTTCTATGGGGTGGGATTTTGGCAGCAGTAGGTACCTTGATGTCCGGGCTTAGCTTTCTGTTGCCAGCGCCCGGGGACAGCTCTATTCCACTATCCCGAAACCGGAGGGGATGAGCTCCGCCCTTATTTCATTGGCTCAGTTGGACTTCAAGGGTGACTCTATGTCCTCGCCAATGGTATGAAGGTAGGTCATGTTTGCAGGACCCATGGCGCCGACAGGTAGGCTGGCGACCAATACCACCCGATCCCCGCTATCCACTTTGCCCGTACGGACCAACGCCTGCTCCATATGATCGATCATCTCCTCCACAGAGCGCGCCATCGGGATTAGATGTGGGTCCACTCCCCAGAATAAGGCCATGCGGTTATAGGTTTTTTCCTCAGGTGTGAATCCCAGGATTGGCATTCTCGGCCTGGACTTCGACATCAACAGCGCGGTGCGGCCCGATCGGGTGAACACCCCAACTGCCACTGCATTGCGGTCGTGGGCTAGTTCACGGGCAGCCTGGGTCGTGGCGGCGGCATCGCTTACCTTAGAGCGCTCGTCATGGGCGGGTTGAAAACCCCATTCCAGGGTGTGGACTTCTGCATCCAGGATGATCTCGGCCATTGTTTCGACGGCGCGAATGGGGTGCTTGCCGATGGCGGTTTCGCCGGAGAGCATCAGCACATCGGATCCGTCAAAGACGGCATTGGCGACATCGGAGGATTCAGCCCGGGTGGGTCGGGGGTCCCGGATCATGGATTCCAGCATCTGTGTGGCTGTGATCACAAGCTTATTCCGGGCGTTGGCCTTGGCGATGATCATTTTCTGAAGGGAGGGAACTCGCTCCGCTGCGACCTCCACACCAAGGTCCCCACGGGCTACCATCACACCATCGGATTCGCCAAGGATCCCATCAAGGTTGTCAATGGCCTCCTGCCGCTCCAGCTTGCTGATGACGGGTTGAGGCAGTGCGTCTCCGGGGATTTCCTGCACCAGATCACAAAGCTGGGACACGTCCTCTTTGGTTCTGACAAAGGACATGGCCACCATATCGACGCCGTGCTCGAGGCCAAATTCGAGATCCTGCCGGTCCTTTTGTGTGAGTGACTTTGCGGAGAGGCTGATTCCAGGCAGGTTGATGCCTTTATGGGGCTTGAGTTCTCCGCCAACGACGACCTCCGTCCTTACC
>JBKHKF010000363.1:0-3035 GCA_046537745.1 Anaerolineales bacterium
TCTTCACACTGACCGGGTTTCACGGTCTGCACGTGTTGATCGGCGTCGTGTGGGCGCTGGTCATCCTGTTAAAGGCACGGGGCGGTGCCTATGGGCCGGATGAGGATCTTGGCATTGAGATTTTTGGTCTTTACTGGCACTTTGTGGATATCGTTTGGATCGTGCTGTTCACGCTCATTTACTTGATCTAGGAGCGAGTTGATGGAGACTACGGAAAAGACGACGGAACACAAAAGCAAGCGTTCCAGCTACATCGCGGTCTTTGTGGCATTGGTGGTGCTGACGGCCATCGAGGTGGGTTTGACCTTCTTGGGTTTACCCCGACAGGTGCTGACGGGCGTTTTTCTGGTCTTAAGTTTCGGCAAAGCTGTGCTGGTCGCATCCTTCTACATGCATCTAAACGATGACCACCCGGTGTACACCTATATCTTCGTGCTGCCGGTCGCGCTTTTGGTTATATTCATATTGATGGCAAGCCTCTATTAGCTCGTAAGGAAAGAAACGTGAATCAACCAACTTCATCCTCCTCCCAGCAGCCGGGCCAGGCCCGGCCTTTCCTTTGGGTCGCCAGTCTGGCGGCAGTGATGACCTTCTTCCTGATCATTATCGGCGGGATTGTGCGGGTCACCGGCTCCGGTCTGGGCTGTCCTGACTGGCCGCTGTGCTACGGTCGAATCATCCCGCCGCTGGAGTTCGAAGCAATCATCGAATACACCCATCGGCTGGTGGCATCGTTGACGTCGCCACTAATTCTGGCGACTGCGGTGATGGCCTGGCTCCGCTATCGCGGCAAGAGCTGGGTGACGGGGCTTTCGGCAGTCTCCATCGTCCTGCTGGCTGTCCAGGTGGTGCTCGGGGGGATCACGGTGCTGACCGAAACGCCACCGAACATCGTGGCGGTGCATCTAGGCACCGCACTGCTCATCCTGGCGCTTCAGATCATCCTGGCTGTGCTGGCGCTTCGGCTGGATCGCGGCCGCCCGCCCAATCTTTCGCTCAGGGACCCACTTGCCCGCTACGGGATGGCCACCACTGCCAGCACCTTTTTGCTGCTGGTCAGCGGGGCGTTGGTTACCTCCGCAGGGGCCTCCGCTTCCTGTGCCGGATGGCCATTTTGTGATGGCTTGGTCTGGCCGGCAACCTTGCTCAGCCAGGTCCACATGCTCCACCGGATTGTCGCCGGCCTCACCGGTCTTCTGATCGTTGCGCTGGCGGTGGCGGCTTACCTTCGACGCGGGGATCGCCCGATCGTTTTCATCGCTGCCGCTGTCACCCTGGTGCTGCTGATCGCGCAGGTGGCTGTGGGTGCACTCAACGTGGTGCGCGGCTTCCCAATGGTACTTAACGGACTGCACGTGGCAACCGCGACAGCTGTATGGGGCGGGCTGGTGCTCACAACGGCTCTGGCCGCGTTGGATCCGAAAGCTGACTTCGAAGCGGAAAATCAATCGGCATTAAAGCGTAATCCCTCCTGGCGTGATTTGCTATCGCTGACCAAACCGATCGTCGTGGCGCTGCTGCTGGTGACAACGCTGGCAGGAATGATCGTGGGCGCAGGACAATGGCCGAACTGGCAGCTCATCGTGCTAACCATGATAGGTGGTGCGTTCTCCGCTGGCGGCGCCAGCGCGCTCAATCAGTATATCGATCGCAAAGAGGACCGCAACATGCAGCGGACGGAGCGACGGCCGATCCCTCAAGGTCGGGTCCACGAATCCGTTGTCGTCGCATATGGACTTGTGCTTTGTGTGCTTGGCTTCTACGTGCTTGCGCTCTTCGTGAACCTGCTAAGCGCCATGCTGGCGCTGGCGGGAATGATTTACTACGTGCTCCTGTACAGCCTTGGCTTGAAGCGTCTCACCACCCACAACATTGTCATCGGTGGGGGAGCAGGCGCCATCCCACCGCTGGTGGGTTGGGCAGCCGCAACCGGCCAGCTCAGCGTCGGGGCTTTTTTCCTGTTCGCGGTGGTCTTCTTTTGGACCCCGCCGCACTTCTGGGCGCTGGCGCTTGTACGACGCCAGGATTATGCCCGGGCAGGCGTACCTATGCTGCCGGTCATATACGGCGAGCGGCAGACCCGCTGGGAAATTCTGCTCTATACCATTCAGGTGGTTGCGTTGACACTGCTGCTTCCGGTGGCAAATCTCGGGGGGTGGTTGTTCATGTCGGCGGCGCTCGGCCTGGGGGTGGCGCTCTTTTTCCACGCATGGCGCCTTTGGCGTGCCGGCGGCAACAGGAATGCCTGGAAAATGTACCGCTATTCGAGCATGTATCTGGCTTTATTGTTCGCGGCTCTGGTGGTGGACACGCTGGCTTTCGGCTGACCTGCAGAAAGTTTAGCGACTCCGATCGGCCGGAAATTCCCCCTCTGGCCGCTCTTCTTTTAACTTCTTCTCAGGAGGCTGCTCCCCGTGCTCGCGCTGCAAGTACAGGAAAACCCCGATCAGGATCGCCAGCCCTGCCACCGGCAGGCCAACTGCCAGGGCAGCGCCCAGCGCGGCTGAGCCACCTACGCGTGTCAGGAAGCTGACCTCGGCCGGTCCAGAGTCGCCTTCTACGGTGATGGTCACCCGCCATACGCCCGGTTCTCCAACGGGTAGGTGAGCCGCGTATTCCGTTGGGATTGGCGCGATGTCGTGGGTGGCCTGGCTCTCGACTGGCCGGGCCTCGATCTCGGTCGGTTCGGCTCTCGCGTGAACCCGGGCGTCGGTGATCGGCCGCTGGTCCTCCGCGTTCAGCACCCGCACCTCGACATAAAGGCTCTCGACTCGTGGCGGCGTGGGTGATGTCACCACCCGTAGCATGTAGCCGTTGACAACTTCGTCATTGATCATCACCCGTCGTCCCCCGGTGCCGGGGCCCTCGGCGGAGGCAGGTGGGGCGATCGTAAGCAGCGCGAGACAGAGGGTCAAAATGGCCGCCCGAAATAATTTCATAAGTCTCATCCTCCGATAGCTCCGCGCATTTCCATAGGCATGTCAAAGACGGCGAGTGATGCGATGGTTAACAGTGTCAGCACCAGCGCCCAGGGC
>JBKHKF010000364.1:0-3034 GCA_046537745.1 Anaerolineales bacterium
GTTCAGCGTGACGCAGGATTCCACTCCTTGGAGATCCGGTTGCAGCGGCGGTCCATTATAGAGCCGGAAGACGAACTGGGGCAACTGGAAGGTCGTGTGAACTGTCACTGTTTTTTTCGGCAGGGTGTCACCAGTGAAGACAGCTTTGTTCCTGAAGGGAGGCTCGCGCACGCTGGGGGCTTGAGTGCATGCTGGCTGGAGATCACCTTTTCCAGCATAAGATTCAAATATAGACTCCGAGGCAGGCATGGATGGGCGGGTATCCCATGGTCCTCTCGGGAACAGGGCAAAGATTTTACCGATGATTGTGGGTCTCTCCTAGATAAGTGGCCTGTGCTTTGGAGATGGAAAGAGGGAGGCTTAATTTGAACGTTGTCACCGGTGCTTTTGGCTACATCGGACGTTATATCACCCGCGAGTTGCTGAGTCGGGGACAACGCGTTCGTACAATCACCACTCACCCGGACAAGCCGAATCCCTTCGGCCCGAAAGTGAATGCATTTCCCTACCATTTCGAGAATCCGGAAAAGCTGACAGCGCAGCTTGATGGCGTCGAGAAGCTGTTCAACACATATTACATCCGGTTTGAACATGGAGGCGTCACCTTCGATCAAGCGGTAGCCAACACCCAAATCCTCTTCGAGTGCGCCCGCCGCGCCGGTGTCCAAAAGATCGTGCATATCGGTGTCACCAACTCCGATCCCGATGACGAACTCGCTTACTATCGCGGCAAAGCTCGACAGGAGCGAGCGCTTCGGAATATGGATGTGGATCACACAGTCCTTCGACCGACGCTTGTATATGGCGTGGAGGATATCCTGGTGAACAACATTGCCTGGTTGATCCGCCATTTTCCAATTTTTCCGATTTTCGGCTCGGGAGAATACCGCCTTCAGCCGGTCTTTGTAGGGGACCTGGCGCAGATCGCAGTCGATGTGGCCGGGAGGGAGGGGGCGGAGGCCTTCGATGTCATCGGCCAGGAAACCTATACCTTTAAATCCTTCGTCCGGAAGATTGTGGACGAGCTCAGTCCTGCCACACAAATGATCCATGTGCCTCCCAGGTTGGGCCAGGCGATGGGAAAGCCAATAGGCTGGCTGATGGGTGATGTGCTGCTGACCTGGGATGAGCTCAAGGGGCTGATGAGAGAGAAGCTGACCTCTGAAGGGGCTCCGCAGACGGAGACGAACTTCAGCGACTGGCTGCGGGAGCACAAGGATGAGCTGGGTATGGCCTACACCTCGGAGTTGGGCCGCCATTTCTATTAATATGTGCAGTCTGTAAATTCTGTTTCCATGATCCAACTTCGTCTTGATCAAGCTTGGATCCTGAAGGCGGTTTAGGAGGAGTGCTTTGGCAGAGAACATTCAATCAGCTGTGACCTATATGGACCAGCAATTCAGAAATCTCGATCTTGCGCGGAGTGAAATTTCGATAACCGAGTTCATCGATTGCACATTTACAAATTGCTCATTGGTCGAATCTAGTCTGCATCAATGCCAGTTGATGGACTGCCAATTTAAGGATTCCGACCTGAGCTTGATGACGCTGCCTTCCAGCCGCCTGATTGGGGTTCGCTTTGAAGGCTGCAAGATCATAGGTCTCGATTGGACGCTGCTGGATTGGCCTGCGGGCCAGTTTGGCAGGCCAATGGCTTTCAACGATTGTGTTCTAAACCACTCTACGTTTCTAGGGCTTCATATGACGGAAGTGAAATTCGAGGACTGCCTCGCCAGAGAGGTTGACTTTCGCGAGGCGAATCTTGTCCGGGCTGAGTTTGGAGAAACGGATCTCAGCGGCAGCCTGTTTCAGAATACGGACTTAACTGGAGCCGATTTAAGTAGGGCGAGCAATTATCAAATCGCGGCGGATCAAAATATGCTTTCCAAAGCCAAATTCTCCTTGCCGGAAGCCATGTCTTTGCTGTACGGCATGGATATCGAGTTGGTGGAGAAGCCAGCCTGGTAGCAGGCTGTGCGCTCCAAAGGAGCCAATGGGAACGGACCATGCCCGTCAGCGTTTCCTAGAATAGACATTGCCAGGGTTGATGGCCTCTTCGCCCTATCAATTTGCGGTGATTGCCAGACTCGTCTCATCCATCGACTTGAAAAAGCGGATGTCTACTTTGCCTCAAGAACTTCAAATCCCCTCAACATGGCATGATCTCGATCTCGCCGCTCTCCGGGGAGTGGTGATGATCACGGGCGCCACCGATACCGGCAAGAGCACTTTAGCCCAGTACCTCTTCCAGCAGCTGGCGGAGCAGGGCGAGCAAGTGGCTTTCCTGGATGGCGACCCCGGACAAAGCCAACTTGGCCCTCCAACGACCATCAACCTGGCGCTGGCCAAGCGAGGGGATTCGACTTTTCCACCGAAAGGCGCCAATTGGCGCCGATTTGTGGGCAGCACAACCCCCACAGGTCATATGCTGCCGCTGGTGGCCGGGGAGAAGAAACTGGTGGTCGCCGGTAAACAGGCAGGTGCGGAACGGATTATTCACGACACCACCGGCCTGATCGATCCGTCTGCTGGGGGTGCGCATTTGAAATGGAGCACAATCGATTTGCTGGGAGTGAAAACGGTCATCGGGCTTGCGCGCGAGGAAGAGCTGGAGAGTCTGCTCAAGCCCCTGAGACAGCGAACGGGAATGCGGGTGGTGGAACTGGCGCCAGCAGAGGGGGTGCGCCGGCGGGGGGATGAGGAGCGAAGAAAGCATCGGGCGGGTATGTACAGGGCCTACTTTCGTGGAGCTGAGGATAAGTCGCTCGACTGGAGCCAGCTGGCTGTGTATCCCGGGCCCGAGTTCACCAGCGGCCGTTTGATGGGGTTAATGAATGCTGACGACTTCTGTCTTGGCTTAGCGGTGGTGATATCCGGGGAGCCAGAAACCAGAGAAATCCGTGTGCTTACACCGGTCGAATCCTTCGGGTCTGTCGATGCTCTACACCTGGCAGATGTGTCGCTGGACGTGCGTTCCTATCGTGATCAATTGCTTCATTAGTCAACGGCGAAGCAGCAGGCATTCAGTCCATTT
>JBKHKF010000034.1:0-13110 GCA_046537745.1 Anaerolineales bacterium
GTCATAGGCCTGCTTGAACCGGGGGAAATCTTGTTTCTCTGGCTCCCCTCGCATTGGCAGCGTGATCACAAGCTGTTCCACGGACTCAGAAAGCGCCGAAAGCAGGCCAATCTGGTTGGCGGGGAAGGAATCAAACCCGTCCATCAGGACCAGTCGAATTGGGGAAAGAGACTGCGGATTCTGACGGAGATTCTGCGCGGCCAATCGCGCCAGGCCCTGGCCATCCTCCCATCCAACCTGCTGCAGATGCGCCTGATAGCGGGATAAGATGGCGAGGATCTCTTGAACCGGCTGGCCGGGTGAACTCAGTGCAGCCTGCATCTCTTCCGGTGTCCAACCCGCTCTTTTAAGCTCTATAAATCTGTCACTCAGCACATGACTCAGGCCTGCTGTGTGTGCGATGGGCCTGTAATGAGGGATATCGCCTGCCCGGCTGAGCTCCTTAAGCGCAGTCTGCACCAGGCGACGCCGAATCGGCGCCGAAGCCCGCGGCCTCTGAACATCAAGACGAATGACGAGATCCTCGATGAATGCTTGCACCGTTTCAATGCGAACACCCAAACCTCCACCAGCATCCGCGAATCGACGACGGAAAGCCACCACCTGCGCCCGGTCGGGAAGTACCACCCAGACTGAGGCCCGCGCGTGCTCCTGCTGGAAAGCACGGATGATGTTCAGGCACGTGTGCGTCTTGCCGCTGGAAGCTGGACCGAGGAGGAGTGTTGTGTTCATCTATTGCATTTAACTAGCTGCGGCCAACTTACGCAAGCCAAGCCGATCCTTCTCCAACCTGGAGGTCAAAGATCGTCCACAGCAAGCCTGCAAACCCAAGAGGCCGGGCGCCTGGATCCTTAAGGAATGTCGCCCCCATGTGACTATGCGCATTTCAGTGGATAAGTGAAAAAGTCTGCGGGAGGCTCCATCATTACTCAGCGAAGGCGGGATCAAGCTCGGTCCAGGCCAATACGAAGCGGCGCTGAGCCTCGGTCTCCGGCGAATCGCCCGAGCGCCCTGCCTGCGAACGCATTTCGGCAAGCCGGGACAACGCTTGCTCTCCCGTCATGCCTGTTCGCGCCAGAAAGCACGCCACCACTGTGCCCGTCCGCCCCAAGCCAGCCCGGCAGTGCAAATAAATCTTGCGGCCATCCTCCATCCCGGAATCCAAGAGATCCAGTATATCTGCCATCTTGTTTACAGAGGGCACCTGCATGTCGGGGATGCCGAAGCGACGATAAGTGACCTCAATCCCGGCGACCCCACCGCTCACAGAATAGGAGTCTATTCCGGGCTCGCCCGCCTGCGTAAGATCAACCAATAGGTCGAAGTCATCCCGAATCAAGTTTTGAGCTCCATGGTTGGAATGGTTGCCGGCGTCTGGGCAGGGATGTGGTCCTGCGCCCAGTCGTCCCTCTATAACCCAGTATCCACCGACTTCTTCGAGGCTGCCACTCATAGAGAACCCTGCTCTCTTTATTGCCTATGCGCATTGTCGTCCTGGGACCACCAACGCTCACGGGATAAGGCTATCAGTTCGAAAATACGTCCATCATCGTCGCCGCGAAGCCAGCCCATCAGATTCTCTTTCCAGGGGCGCGGCAGCGCAGCGGCCCCATGAAGCGCACCAACCGCCGCGCCGACAATCGCACCACAGGTGTCGTTATCGCGCGTATCATTGACCGCCCGCACAATGGCCTCCTCCGGTTCAAGCCCGTGCAAGCTCAAAATGTAGAGGACCGAGGGCAACGTTTCAAGCAGATAGGCGCCGGAACCCCAACGATTGCAGGCAGCCTCAACGCTCAGCCCTTCCCGTAATGCGGCCGGGACTTGCCCTGCGACGTAATCGCATATTCGCCCGTGGTGTGCCGGGGCAGATGGCTGCCTGGCTTTATAGTCACTGGCGTTTTCAAGCGATTGGGCCACCTCCAGATACGTTGCCACCCACCAACCCTGCTCTGGTGGCCGGCTCATCGCCAGCAGTTCCCAAAGCATGGCAATGAAGGCGACGCAGGCGGCCGTGGAGGCCGGGTCGTTATGAGTCAGCATAGCCGCCAGAGCTGCATCCGCATACAACTCTTTTCCGCCTTTTCGTAGATGCGGGAGCAAGACGGGAGCGATCCGCATCAACGCACCATTGCCCGCTGATCTCGGCCCCGCCTCATGCCAGGGAACACCGCGCCGGATGTTCCGCAGCGCTGTCGAGACCGTACCCCCGATGCCGAAGATCGGTTCATGGGCAAACTTTTTTCCCAACGCCGCCGGTTCAAGTCGGTCCCGATCGAGCAGATGCTCGATGGTGTAGAAGGCCAATTGGCTGTCATCGGTGGGCGTCCCAACCGGCCTACCTCCCGCCCGCGGATTGGGCGGGTAGTCCCTGATTTCACCGAACCGAGCCCTTCGGGACTCCGGCCGCATCCCCTCGCTGACGGCGCCCAAGGCATCTCCGATGGCCAAACCGAGGAGCATGCCTTCCACCCGATCGAATCGGGTTCGGGAAAAGAGCGGCTCGGCGGACCGATCAAAGATGGCAGATTGATCGATAGCAGCCCGGCCGGTAGAAAGCAGATGCTCCAGCAATTCTCGGTTTGATACAGGCATATCAGCATAATAGCATCTGATCCAAAACGGAAAGGTTATGATGTTCAAAGCGAGGCTGGTAGTTTGGCCCCGCGCTGTGATCAAGCCGAAAGGATGAAAAGAGAAGTCGCTATGGGAATCTTGGAACGGATTAAGAGACTATTTCAGGCCTCAGGGGATCAAGATGCACATTGGGTCCACGTACGCTGCAATCAATGCGGCGAAGCGCTGCGGACGCGTGTGGACCTGGCTCATGACCTCACAACACAATATGACTCCAATGGCCATGTGGAAGGGTATTTCGCCCGGAAGATGATCATCGGCAGCGATAGGTGTTTCAACCAAATTGAAGTCGAGATGGAATTCGATCGGAGTCGCCAACCCCTCTCTCATGAAGTCCAAGGCGGCGAACTCATCAGCCGAGAGGAATTCCAGCAAGCTCAGCTGACACAAGAGGACGGGGAAAATTTGACAGCGGATCAGGAATGACTTGGGAAATCTATCTGCATCCAGCGGAGACTTGGTTTGACCTCAAGGATCTGATGGTGTCCGGCAGGGAGGAATGATTGGAGGCTACAGGCGCTCCTGCGTCCGAAGCATGAGCATCGCCCCCCAGCTTGCCATGCTGAATAAACCCAAGCCCAGGTCAAAAGCCCCAAGCGAGGTATGAGCAAGCGGCTGGCTGACGAAGTACTGCTGATACACCTTAAAGGTGATGATAAGAAGCCACGTGGCCGTCAGAAGCGAGGCGTAGCGCGCCAGGTCTCTCTCCATCCGGATCGGCTTCAGCCGTCCATCCTTGAGCCAGAAGAGCGATCCCTGGTCCTGATCTCGGAACCCACGCATGAAGGCGCTTGCGAAAAGCACCCAGAACGGCATCGCCAATATCACAAGCAGAATCCAACCATACGGCGGTTGAAGCACCCGGAGCATCGATGGCACAAATGAGGACATTGCACACTCCCAACGAGCACGCTCACGGCCCAGCGGTACTTAAAATTTATCGGATTTGAGCGGTTTTCCACCTTACAGGCAGCTACCAGCTGCCAGGCGCCAGGAGGCGGGCGCCTTTATTGCGGATCAGTCAAGCGTTTGTGGCTGGGGTCTCTGGCTTGTGCGAAGCGGGGCGCTAGAGGAAGGAGAGCTGACGAATTCCTGGCCGGAGCGGCTGGGGTTGGTCCATCAGGTCATGATCCTGTTTGATCGCCTCCACCGTACCCTGGATACGCCGACTGAAACGCTTAGGGGCATAATCGTTGGGATAGAGGCGACGATATTCAGCCAGCAGGCTCGGATGCTTACGCTCCAAGTATTGATAGAAGTGCTCCTTAGCCGCCTGCTTCAGATACACCAATTGTGAGCCTAAAAACTGCGCGCCATGATCCGCAGCGGCGGACACAACGGCGCGCAAATTGCTTTCATCATCCGTCAGACCCGGCAGGATCGGCGCCAGCAGCACACCTACATGCACTCCCGTATCACGCAAATACTGCATAACGCGAAGCCGCTGCCAAGGAGGCGATGTTCCTGGCTCCAGCTCGGCCCATCTTTCCTTATCCAACGTCGTCAAGCTGAAGACCACCGTAGCGCCTGCCTCCTGATTCATGGCAGCCAGCAGCTCCGCATCACGATATACAAGCGTGCCTTTTGTAACCACGCTGACCGGCGTCTTGTGATCATGCAAAGCGCGGAGGCACGCCTGGGTCAGCCGGTAGCGGCCCTCCAGAGGCTGGTACGGGTCGGTGGCAGTGCCAATTGCCACCTGCTCACGGCGCCACTTTGGCCGGGAGAGCTCGCGCCTGAGCACCCTTTCGATATTGCTTTTGACCGATATTTTGCTGCCAAAGCCTGCGTGCGGATCCTGTTCCCGCAAACCATGGTAGCGGCGGGCATAGCAGTAGTGACAGCCGTGCGCGCAACCTTGATAGGGATTCAGGCTCCAGGAGAAGGACATCCCCTGGACCCGGTTGAGCGCTGAACGGCAATTAACTTCCTCGTACGCGGCGACGCGACTCAATCCCACCTCCAACAATAAGAACACTTGTTCTATTCTACTTATTCCACCGATCTTCGTCAAGCGAACGACCCAAGGGCTATGGGGGTATGGCGGCCGCGTGCGGGCAAATACAGCACCCATTTTGGCACAGCCATGAAGCAGCCCGCGCCCAACCCACCAACCGCTTTGATGGCGATCCACCTTGAACCGAAACGATGCGATTGGTTTTTACGGCTGGATGAGGATTTTCAGCGCGACCAGCATGAGGGGATTGGCGGCATAACGAGGGCCGAAGCAATTCGCGTTGGTTGGCTTCCTGAGCAAGCGATCGACAGTTCAAGACTCGCCCGGAGCCGGAAGGCCTCGAACCCGCTTATGGCGCTGCCGGCCAGGCATGATTTACACGACAGTGTGGGCTAATGCAGGCCCCGCCCGTCAAGGAGAAGAGACAATTCCTGGAGGAAACGCCTGAAGGGCTTGGGCATACTCGGCCCTTTCCCCTCAGGCGGATAGGCATTACGGCCGGAGCACTCAAGCTCCCTATCATCCCGGCTGATTTCAAGCCCCCAGGCCGTGCCGTCGAGCACCGACGGGTTCTCGTATCGACCGGTCCAATTCCAGACCCGGATTTGATCCAGCTGGGTCCAGAAGCGCTGCCACGCCTCGTCGGAAGGTGATAGAGCTTCTCGAATCAGCTCCCCGCCCTGCGGCCGCCGGATGTACCAGAGCTTACCCCCCGCCCAGCTGACCTGATAAGAGCTGCCAAAAAAGCCACCGATGGTAAAGAGCAGCTCATCGGGTGTCAGTTTATTCTTCATAGCTTATTGAATTCATCCTTTCCCAGCCGAATTTCGAGAAAGGCCATTTTCAACCCTTATCGATGGGTTTCGCCCTCAAGCACCTTTTAATAGGCGCCGGAATTTTGAAATGGCAAGCAACAACATTCCGGCGCCGGCTGCCGCCATCGCCATCGCCACCAGCAGCCACTTCAACATGGAGACCACCAGGGCGGCCGCTGCAAGGACCTCGATTTCAATGGGGTATAGGGCCATCACCAGGCTCATTAAGGAATTTTCCAATAGGTCCGCCAGCAGCGCAGCGACGGCGATCAGGGCCGCCCCGGCGATTTTTGGTCGCTCTGGAAACAAGCGAGATAAGCTGAATGAGATCGCACTCATGAAAAAGGAGCTGTAAATGAGCGGAAAGAGCACGTCGAAGGTCCAGCGTGTCCGAATGTACTGCTTGCGACCATCGGGACCATATGCTTCCGCCATGTCATACAGCTGCGCCGGGTCGAGAAAAAAGCTCGTGTCGGCAGAGCCGACTTCTTCAGCGTAGCCATCGGAGCGCTGCGCCTGCTGGGGAAGCACAAAGAGAATGAAGGCGAGGAAGGTTAGCCCGGTGACCAGCACCACCCACCATTTGCTCCACCGGGCCAACCTTTGGCCCCAGCGCTCGATCACCGGGTCATCCGCTCAGTCGTTAGGCCAGGGCACACTGACGGGATCGGTATAACCATGTTTCTCGACGGCGTAGAGCTTGGCGCTAGAGTCGGCTTCGCATTCAGGATCGTCATCGAAGAGGTAGGATGTGCCATCAGTTTGGACCACAACCGGGATCATCACGCCATCACGGCAAACGTTTGCCTCAATCATATAACCACGGAAATCGTCCTCGGTCATCCAGATGCCGTCCCATTGCACGAGGACATCGTCACCCTGCCGGTCAGCCCAAACCTTTTGGACCGGCCCGTAGAGCGTCGATTTCGGCAGCGGATGGTAGTAAATCGAAACGGATTCAACAGCCCCTTCCACCTCCACCAGGGAGGCAGCAATCCAGCATGGCCATGATTGTTTATCCCATTTGACCCACAGCCATGTGGAGCCATGGTTTCGATTCCACAGCAGCCCATGGTCCCCTTCGTACAAATCGCCCGCATGCAGATAAGCCCTGTTCGGGCCATAGCGGCAGTGGGCTTGCTCCTTCACCGTGACATCCGGAAAGTCGAAGGTAGGCGTCGGGGTGATTGAAGGCGTGAGCGTGATGGTAGGGGTCGGTGTTTGGCTTGGCGTGGGTGTGATCGTGGGTGTGCGCGTCGGCGTTGCCGTGTCGGTCGGCGTGGGGGTTTCAGTCGCCGTGGCTGTAGGAGATGGCGTCGGTGTAGGCGTCGCAAGAAATGGGATCGATCCATTGCAGCCAACGAGCAACCAGGAAAGAGCAAGCAGCCAGGTGAACCTCAGCCTGCTTTGAAAGAACGAACTTACCAACTTATCGACAAGCATCATTCAAAAGCACTTACCAGCGTTTCGATTTTCAATCCATCCCGATGGTAATCGCATTCCCCGAGGCTGACCAATGGCTATAACGTACCATCACCAGCGCGAGCACGGCCCCCCTTACAAACAAGCGCCTGGAATCTAGCCATTCATCCCGACACATTTCCAACAGACACCTCAACTGCCTTCAAGCGCTTATTGACCGCCGCCACCAACCACCGCATTCACCATCATCTCAAAAGCCAGGTCCCGCTGGCCCTCCTGGCCGAGATCCAATCCGGTATAGCGTCGAAAGGCTTCCGGCCGTATGGCGGCGATTTGCAGTGAAACCACCAGCGAGTAGGCGAGCAGTCGCAGCTCCAATTCCCGTCTTTCCTGCCCAAATATCTCCCTGATAAGTGGCAGAACCCGCTGGGCGGTTTCAAATTCGCCTGCGAGCAGTTCATGCGATAAGAACAACTCCAAATAATCCGGCTCCCTCTCGATGAGGCGGCCGACTTCCCGAAAGACCCGTCGCAGTCGGGTTTCGGGGTCCACTTCCGGGTGCTGATACGGCCGGAATATCCGCTCATAGCGGTCCCCCACCATTCTTGACACAGCCTGATGGATCAGCTCGTCCTTGGTGCCGAAGTGATAGTTGATCAAACCGAGCCCGACCCCGGCCTCCTCGGCCACACGCCGAACGGTGGTCCGAGATACGCCCACCCGCTCCATGACCCGAAGCGCCGCCTCCAGAATTCGCTCTTGCGTTTCTCGTTCCTGCTGCCCCATCGCGGCCTCCTTGAACCTGTTCATTACATGTTCTGAACTTGTTCTAATCTTGCAGCATGGTTAAAGCGATGTCAAGTTCCGTTCGTCGGTTTCACCGAGAGTGGACGTTCAGAGAAAAATGATGGCCACTGCGATGGCGGTCACCACCATCGCTCCGAGGACCCGCAGGATCTCCTTGCGCAAGGCCGGCGCACCGACAACAAGCGTGATGGCGGCTTTGGATATGGTGTTCATGATGGCCGCAATCAGAATGGCCTGCGCCCCAACCCGCATTTCCAACTGACCACCTGCCACCAGTTTGGCGGAACTCAAGGTGATGGCATCGACGTCGACCAATCCGGTGATCAAGCTCGCCGCGAAGACGCCGGCTTCGCCGAAGAACGCGTTGGCCGCCCGTACAAGCAGAATGACAAAGCCAAAAGCCAGCGCGAAGGTGAGCGCGGCGGAGAGTTCGAGAGGGTTTTTAAGCTCGGTTTCCCGCTCCTCCTGCGCATCGAGGCGGGAGCGGCGCCACAGCAGAAATGCACCGATCCCCCCGGCCGCGAGCATGGCGAGCAGCGGCGGCAGAACCAGCGGAAGCAGCCTGGCCTCCACCGCGGCCACCTCGACCAGCACTCTGGGCACCAGCACGCACGAGGCGAGGATGATCCCCAAGGCGAAGGAACGAGATAAGGTCGGGACATCCCGTGATCGATTGGACAAGCTCACGGTGACCGCCGTGCTGCTGGCCAAGCCGCCAAGTAGTCCGGTGACCCCCACCCCCCGTTTGGTCCCCCACAGCTTCATAAGGATGTAGCCGATAAAGCTGATGCCCGAAACCAGCACCACCATCAACCATACTTCCCGTAGATTGAACGCGTCGTAGGGGCCGAAGGACTCGTTGGGAAGCATCGGAAGCACCACAGCAGTGATCAGCGCGAACTGGAGCGTCGCCCACAGATCCGTGTAGCTCATCCGGCTGGCCAGCCCGTGCAGCGCCGGCTTCAACGCCAACACCAATGCCGCCACCACACTGAGCGCGGCTGCCAATTCCGCGTAGTCGAAAATCACCAGCGCACCCAAGAATGGCACCAGCAGACCGACCACTTCTGTGGTGATCCCTTCGCCCCGATCCCGTGAGAGTATCTCAGCGGCGAGGCTGCCGGCGATCATAACCCCGATCAAAACATAAGCCACCAGGAAGACGATGATGCCGAATTCCAAGGAGAGATATGCAGCCACCGCTCCAAGCAATGCCAGCAGCGAAAAGGTTCGAATCCCGGCGAACTCGGGTTCACCCCCACGCTGCTGAATGTATTCGCGCTCCAGGCCAATAAGCGCGCCGATCAACATGGCCGCGCCGAAGCGCCACCACGGGTCCAATTGAGTCGCCAGGTCCATGAATCATCCTCCTACATAATCCCCCATACTATACCTTGGCCAGCCAAACCTGGAAATCACTCCACCGATGACTTGTAGCCGCCTTTGTTTGGTGTATAGTTCAGCCATCATGCCTGAAAAGCCCCGCCAACAGAGATGAAGGACTTACGCTACCCGCGCCGCACATTTATCCGCGGCGCGCTTCGATTTATAGGCCGTCTGGCACTGCCGCTGCTGACCCGAATGGAGCTCACCGGGTTGGAGCGATTTCCGTCAAAGGGCCCTGTCATTGTTGTCGGCAACCACACCGGCACCATGGAAGTGGCGCTGATGACCATTTACGCGCGCCGCCCCATCGAGTATCTGGGTTCGGTGGATATCCCGCATCCCCCGCTGGTGCAATTTTTCAACAGCCTTTACGGTGCGATCCCCATCCATCGTGGCCGGGCAAGTCGCGCTTCCCTGGAAGCGGGACTGTCGGTGCTGGCACAAAATGGCGTGCTCGGCCTTTTCCCGCAAGGCGGGATTTGGGAGCCGACCATTCAGCGGGTGCAAACGGGCGTCGCCTGGCTTAGCTACCGCGGTCAAGCCCCGGTGCTGCCCGTTGGCTTTAATTCAACCCAGGGCGCGCTCGATGAGACGCTGAGGCTGAGGCGGCCGCCCTTGCAAATGAATGTCGGCGCCCCGCTTCCCCCGGTCACCCTCAACCCGAATCTACCCCGCAAGCCGCAGCTGGAGGCGGCCGCCAATCGCATTATGCAGGCGATTTGGGAATTGGTTCCCGAAGAGGACCGACCCGCCCAAAGTCTGCCGCTGGAGGAGAATTTCGAATTTGAGCTGACTCTGCATGGAAGGTCGGGGGAGCGCCAAGACCTTCCCGTGGAGTTGTCAATCGAACACGGCGGAGCCCTGAGCAAGTTCATTCACCGCACCATCTTGTTCAATAACCTCCTGATCAAATTGGATCTTCCGATCGCGCCGCTCCGCCGGCTTCACCGTGATCCGAATGTCGGCGATCTGAAGCGCGCCACCTCTGCCATCCTCGGATATCTCGAGCAAGAAAACCCATACTATTTCACCTACCGATACGGGCAGAGCGAGGGCTCAGCCATGGAGGCAGGGTTGCGGGAGCTGAACGATGCGCTGGCTTGGGCACAAGCGAATGGGCTGTCGGTGAGAGGCCGGGCTGTTCGCCGCTTCCGCGATCCCGAAACCGACGATCTGATTGTGCAGGATATGCCCCCGGAGGACGAGACTTGACCACTACCAAACCCATGGAAACATCCAGCGGACCCCTGCAGGATATTCGTTGGTTCGACTACATCACAATTAATGCCAACTGGTTTGCCCTGACCACCCGCTCCCAGGTGCTAACCCCTCTGGTGGTCCCCTTACTGGTCCAGCAGTTTGTTGGCGAAGGCTCCAAAGGGAGCTACGTCGGCATGATGCGGCTTTGGGCGCTCATGGCCGCCCTGCTCTTCCAGGCCCTGATGGGCGTCCTTTCGGACCGAACCCGCAGCCGCTGGGGGCGGCGCCGGCCCTTCATCCTGCTCGGCACCGTGGGCGAAGTCGTAGTATTCACGTTGATCGGTCTGGTAGCCGGGCTGGAGGGGATGACCGGCTATTGGCTCTTATTCGGACTGTTCATTCTGTCCATGCTGACTTCAAACACCTCTCACGCCGCCACCAACGCGCTCATCCCGGACCTCGTCCCTGACCAAAAGAAAGGCATATTTTCCGGGATCAAAGCAGCGCTGGAACTGCCAATACCGCTTATCTTCGTCTCCTTCGTCATCGGTCGGATCATTGCCAACGGTAATTTGGTGTTGGCGTTGGCGGTCCTATCGCTGGTCATGGTGGTGGCGATGGGTATCACCATGTTCGTGCGGGAGCGAAGACTGGCCAGCGAACCTGAGCCGGTGGATTGGCGCAGTCTTGGTCGCCTGGTTTTAATGACCATCACCTTCACCATCATCATCCTGGCGGCCGGCGCCGGCGTGCGGGCGCTGACTCAATGGGCGCAGCCGCTGGGCAGGACGGCGGCGCTGGCGGTGGTCGGCGTCGCCGGTGTGCTCGGTATGGGGTTGGCGGTGATTGCCGGCGTGTGGCTCTCGACCCGGATCGCGATGGGCCAGCTAGCCGAACGCAGCCACTCCTTCCGCTGGTGGGTGGTCAACCGCCTGGCTTTTCTGGTGGGCGCTAACAACATGGCCGCCTTCATGGTTTTCTTCCTTCAGGAAAAATTCCCGGCCTTCTCACAGGCGAGAGCGGCCGGTCCGGCAGCCACCATCTTGATGTTCGTGGGTATATTCATTCTGGTGACCGCCCTGCCCGGAGGCTGGCTGGCGGACAGGGTGGGGAAAAAGCGGGTGATCTTAGCCAGCGGCTTGATCGCCTCGGCCGGAACTTTTGTTGTGGTTTTCTCACCTTCCCTCAATCCGATTTATCTGGGCGGGTCCATCATCGGAGCGGGGGTTGGATTGTTCTACGCCGCCTCCTGGGCGCTTGGCACTCAAATGGTCCCAAGCCAGCGGGCAGGTCAATTGCTTGGCATTCAGAACCTGGCCGGCGCCGGCGCTGGCGCCGTTGGCGCCTATATCGGTGGCCCTATCGCTGATGAGATGAGTTACACGCTCCTGATCGGGCTTTACGGCCTGTTGATGCTGCTCTCGGTGATCGCGCTTCTTGGCGTGGAAGACACCGGTGCAGAGGGCGGGCACGCTGTCCCAGCAGCCTGAAGCCAAGGATTAGAAAGGCCTCCGCACAGGCGGACCCCGTGTCCGCACCAAGCTTCTGGTTCACCACGATCGTTCTGAGAGAAATGCCCGCATGGAGCAGCCCGTATTTAAAAGGAAACGCCCCCGCTTTTGCGGGGGCGCTTTCGATTTCAGGTTCGTTACTCAGTGACGACGTTGACGTTGGTGGCCTGGGGTCCCTTGGGATTGTCTTCAATCCCGAATTCGACCTTCTGGCCTTCTTCGAGGTTCTTGTAGCCAATGCCCTCGATCGCCGAATAGTGGACGAAGACATCTTCGCCATCTTCGCGCTCAATAAAGCCGTAGCCCTTGGCGCTGTTGAACCATTTCACGGTCCCTTGAACTCGATCCGACATTTCCTGTTGCCTCCTATGGGCGGGTCACTTTCAGGTGCCTGTCTCGTTCCCGGCGGTCGGGTTCAAAGAACCGAACCGGCCCGGCTAATGCCGCCCGGGCCTGTGTCTTGCGACTTCCAGACAGAACGTGCATGCAACCTTTCATAGTTAAATATAGCAGACATTTCGGGACTTTGTACAGTCTTTTCCATCATCTCTTTGCGACATCTATCACAAATTGGCGCGCGATTTGGCGCGCCATTCACCGCGAAAATTAACTGTTCTGCGATAGCTGAAGAAACGCGGCCGAGGGGCCCAATTCGGACCCACCCTGGTCTACATTCGCGCCCACCGGCCGCCTTGAAACGTAAAAGAAAGCCGCCACCGTGGGTGGTGGCGGCTCATTTCTCGAAGCTCTATACAATTAGCGGACTATTTCAAAGCTGATTTGAACGGAGGCCGACACAGACATGGCGCCTTCGCTGATGGGCGGCTCGCCGGCGCCACCGCCGACACCCATCGCCGCGGATTCAAAAACAGGGGAAACGAAGTCACCGGTGATATCCACCACCGTGACCACCTGCCCCAGTTCGAGTCCGAGGGCTTCCGCGATGGAGGCCGCCTTGGCTTCCGCGTCAGCGATGGCAGCCTCGCGTGCTTTGGCGACCAGATCCGAGGAATCCTGAAGCCCGAAGGTCAGGCCATAGATGTTGTTGGCCCCGGCCTGGATCGAGGCCTCCAGGATCTCACCTACACGATCCACCTCGCGCACGTTTATTTGCACCGTACTGTCCACCCTGTACAGGCGGTCCGGCAGACGCTGGCCAGTTTCAGGGTCCCATTGCTCCTCGGCCCATATGCCGAAGTTGGTGGTCTGAATATCCGCCGGCTCCACGCCATGCTCCTGAATAGCGGCGGTGATTTCAGCGATGGTCCGATTGGATTCCTCCACCGCCTCGGAAATGCTCTCGTCGGCGATGTTCACGCCGACATTTAACGTAGCCAGGTCCGGCTCACCCCGCGCCCGGCCTGTTCCAGTGACC
>JBKHKF010000365.1:0-3022 GCA_046537745.1 Anaerolineales bacterium
ATATTACCCTTAAGCCGGAGTCCAGCGGAAACGCGGAGGAGCTTTATGAGAAGGTGGATCGGCTGCTGGTCCAGGCCCGGATGGTCGAATAATCATGACCCCTGTTCGAACCCGTCAATGACATCTTTCCGCACGCATGCGCCCACGACTGCCAACTGATTGCCTGGCCGGCTATTCACCGGTCAGCCCCTGATCACATAGCTTCCAGGAACATGCGGAACAAGTCTGGGAAAGGCCTGAGTGCTTGCGGCCTTCCAGCAAGGTCGATTCGATTGCATTTTGGCAGGACGCCAAGAACTTACGGATCAGACCGAACCCACCTGCTCCGAGGCGGGCAGGGTGAAGGAGAAGGTGCTTCCCTGATCCAACCCCGGGCTTTCCGCCCAGATTCGCCCGCCATGGGCTTCCACAAGGTGCCTGGCGATGGTGAGGCCGATGCCGCTGCCCCCGCCGGCGCGCGATCTCGATTTGTCCACCCGATAAAATCGGTTGAATATATATTTCAGATGCTCTGGCGGGATACCGCGCCCGGTATCGTGGACCCGAATAGCCACCTGCCCCTCGGTTGGATCAGCCTCAACCCTGACCTGGCCTCCTCGGGGTGTGTACTGCAAAGCATTCCCTAGAACATTCAACAGCACCTGCTGGATTCTGCTCTCGTCAACCCAAACCTGGGGCAGAGACGATGGCAGATCCAGCCGGAGGCCCACCCCCTTTTCCTGGTACTGCTTTTCCAAGCGGACCTTGGCGGCTTGTACCAGGCTCTGAATGGAATGTAAGTCCCGTTCCAGGGTATAAGCTCCGGCCTCCACCCGGCTCAGTTCCTGCAAATCGTGCACCAACCGCTGCATTCGATCAGCTTCGCGAATAACCTCCTGATAGGTTTCGGGGCGGGCGGGCAACACGCCATCGATCAATCCCTCCATGGCGGCTTTGATGGTGGAGAGCGGGGTGCGCAGCTCATGGGCGATGTCGCCAATCAACTGGCGGCGCATCGTTTCTGTTTGATCCAGCTTGGCCGCCATCTGATTGAAGGACACACCCAGGCTGTCCAGCTCATCCATTTCCGAGGGGTCCAGGCTGCCCGGGATTTCCACGCGCTCTTCATAATGGCCTTCCGCGATTCGCTGGCTGACCTTCTCCATCTGTCGCACCGGCGCCACAATCTGACGGCTGAAGAGGAGGCTCGCCGCTACGGCCACCAGCACGGCGGCAAGCGCCGCCAGGCTCATAGCTTCATTGACCGCCGAACGGAAGTTTGAGAATAAATTCGCCTCCATTTCCATGCCGCTCCCCCCCATCATGGAGCTCATTGCCGCCAGATGACGCTGGAAGGAACTGGGAATCGCAATCTCGGTAGTGGCAGCCAGCACCAGTACCCCGACGATAATCACGATGAGATAGGAGAGAAACAGCTTCCAGGCCAAGTGTCTGCGGATCGCGGAAAACATATTCAGGCTCCAGTATCTTCGAACCGATAGCCGACGCCGCGCAACGTTGTGATCAGATCCCGCTCGCCGAGCTTTCGTCGTATGTTCCCGATGTGCACGTCTACCACGCGGGTATCTCCGTAGTAATCGTAGCCCCAGACCTTCTCCAGTAGCTGTTCGCGACTGAGCACCCGGCCATGATTGGCGGCCAAGGCCTCCAGCAAATCGAATTCGGTCGTCGTCAAGTCGATCAATTCACCGTCCAGCCAAACTTTCCGACTGGCGGGATCCACCCGCAAGTGATCGAATTCCATCACATGGTCATGGCCACGGTCCGAATCCCCTTTCAGCCGACGGAGCGCTGCCTTCACACGGGCAACCAGCTCACGCGGGCTGAAAGGCTTGGTGAGATAATCATCGGCGCCTACGGATAGGCCGACGACCTTGTCGGTCTCCTCCGCCCTGGCCGTCAGCATGATGACGTAAACGTTAGATTCCCGCCGCAAGCGCCTGAGCACTTCGACCCCGTCCATGCCGGGCAGCATGATATCCAGGATGATCAGATCGGGATTCTTTTCACGCGCCGCTTTCAAGCCCGCTGGACCATCCATGGCGACAATCACCTCATATCCCTCCTGCTCCAGGTAGGCTTTAACGATGTCGATGATGGATTGTTCATCATCGACCAGCAGTATTTTTGGCTGCATGTTCAACCTTCTCCTTGACGCAGGGCGAGGCTCATCGGCGGTTACCTGAATCTCATGCGGCCCCACTATAGAATACCCGAGCCGGGGGCCGCGGTGAAAACTTGGTGCGCTCCGCTATACGCTGGAGCGCACCAAGTACTTTCTGAGCCGTCAAACGAACCTTACTCGCCAGACATCTCAACCAGATCCCCATGCCAGCTGTGCAGCCAGACGGCGCGATTGAAACCGTTAACACTGAGCATCCCGACAGTTTCCCCGTCCCGTTCGATATGGATAGTGTAATAACCATAGAAGGGGTCGGCGTGCTCATCGGCCTGTGCGCCCGCCACATAGGTATTTAAATATTGTTGTGCGATCTCCACCGCTTCATCCTCAGAGATCGCCATCTCCTCTGAAGCTGCGCTGGCTGCGGAGCCCATCATATCGCCCATCCCCCAGTTTCCGTCGGAGCGTCCAAAACCTCCCTTCATGCCCATCATCCCGGCGCCGGCCATAGGATTGTATTTGAGATTCCACATCATGTTCGGCCCGAACTCAGGGCTGACGGCGCCGGTCACCGGGTCCACCAGCACCTCTATGGCGCCGATTCCGGTTCTTTGTTCGATGATCTGCGCGTAGGCATGATTATCGAACACCATAATTTCGCCCAGCTCCAGCTCCCCGTCACCGACCGCGTCTATGTACTCCTGGACAGATTGCGCTGCTTCCTCGATGGAAAGCGGCTCCACGCCATAAAGCTCATTCGCACCGAAGGTTCCCATCATCCCAGCACCCAACATACTGGAGCCCATCATTTCAGACCCCATCATGCTGGAACCATAAAGAGAGCCACCCCGGTCCGATTGCGGGCGCATCATGTCCATGCGATAGCGCCCTTCCGCACTC
>JBKHKF010000366.1:0-3010 GCA_046537745.1 Anaerolineales bacterium
GGAGATGGTGGATGCGGCGGAACAGGGTGCCATCCGGGCGTACTACGTTATGGGTGAGAATCCAATGATGAGCGAGCCGGATCTTCGCCACGCCCGCCATGTCATGGAGCAGCTGGATTTTGTGCTGGTGCAGGATATTTTCATGAATGAAACAGGCGAGTACGCCGACGTGATCCTGCCGGCAGCCAGCTTTGCGGAGAAGGAGGGCACTTTTACCAACAGCGACCGCCGGGTTCAGCTGATACGGCCGGCGGTGCCGGCGCCCGGCGGGGCCCGGGCCGATTGGGAGATCCTGCAGGACTTGGCCGTTCGGGTCGAAGAGAAGCTCGGCCGCTCCCAGAGCGCGGGATTCAGCTTTGCGAATCCGGCGGAGCTTTGGGACGAGATGGCGGCCTTGACGCCGCCCTTCGGCGGCATCGATAAGGCCAGGCTTGAACGGGAGGGGGGTGTTCATTGGCCCTGCCCGACGCCCGATCATCCCGGCACCCCATACCTTTTCACGAATGAATTTCCTCGCGGCAAAGGTCGTTTGACCCCGCTCGATTACCGGCCCTCGCAGGAGCTCCCTGATGATGAATATCCATTCATGCTCTCAACCGGTCGGGTGCTCTACCATTGGCACGGCGGCACCATGACCCGGAGGTCGAAGCTCGACGACATCTACCCGGAGGCGACGGTGGAGGTGCATCCAGAGGACGGACGTCAAGTCGGCGTTGAATCCGGAGACCGGTTGCGGGTGCGCTCGCGACGCGGAGAGATCGAAGTGCGGGTGATCATCACCGAACGCTCCCCGCGCGGGGTTGTAATTATCCCCTTCCACTTTGCCGAGGCCGCCGCCAATGAGCTAACCATGGACGCGCGCGATCCGCAGGCGCAGATCCCGGACTACAAAGTTTGCGCAGTGGCGCTGGAGCCGGCCAGAGCCTGACGCCCGGTTGCCAACGGAATAGATTAATCATTACCCCGGCGCATGCCTCGCGCCGGGGCTTTTTCATTCTTGGACCATCAGTTTATGACCTTTTGCATATTCCCAATGACATCTGTCAGTAGAGCTCATTCAATTTCCTGAATATTATTTATTCGGAAACTTGAATGTATGAGGAGAGGTGTCATGGATGGCTATCAGCGGGTGGCCGAATTAATGAAGGCGTTGGCGCATCCTGTCCGGCTTCAGATCCTGGATGTTTTGGATCAGGAAGGGGAGGCGTGTGTCTGTCATTTGGAGAGCCGTCTCGATCAACGCCAGGCCTACATTTCACAGCAGCTATCTAAATTGCGAGAGGTGGGATTGGTCAGCGATCGACGCGATGGCTTGAATGTCTTTTATGCGCTGTCAACGGATCGACTGAAACCTTTCATTGAAGATGCCAAAGCTCTTGTGAATGCGGTAAGTGGCGCCAAGGACACGCCGATTGAATTTGCTTCGATTCGGCACATTCAACCTGAACAATGCAAGTGCCCGAGTTGTGAGGAACGATTGGCCTTGGCATGAGGGCAAGACCGAGCAAATTTGACTATCGACTTAACTAAACATGAGGAGCAACGATGTTAACGATTAAAGTGCTTGGACCCGGCTGCAAGAATTGCGAGCGTGTCGAACTCCACACCGAGCAGGCTGTGGAACGATGGCGAGCTGACCACCCGGAGGTGGATGTCCGGATCGAGAAGGTGACCGATACGGCGCAGTTCCTGGACTACGGACTGCTTTCTACGCCCGGGCTGGTTATCAATGAGAAGCTGGTCTCCTCCGGCAAGATTCCGGCGCCATCGCACATTGTTCAGTGGTTGGAGGAAGCCGCTTCCGCCTGAGCCTGCTCTTTGCCCCGCGAGCCTGCCAGTCAGCGGGCTCGTGGGCGGGCTCGCTCTGGCGCTCGTTGATGAAGTGATGAAGTATAGAAAGGTATTGTGGTGGAAAGTCTAATGAGCTATCTGGGTATGCTGGCCTGGTCAGGCTGGACCAGCCTCTTGGATTATCTGGCGGCGCATGTGCTGCTCTGCCTGGTGCCGGCTTTTGTCATCGCCGGCTACATGGCGGCCATGATCCCCAAGGAGGCGATCACCCGTTTCCTGGGCCCCAGGGCCAACAGGTGGGTCAGCTACCCGGCGGCGGCCGTGGGCGGGTTCATTCTGGCTGTGTGCTCATGCACCATCCTGCCGCTCTTCGCCGGCATTTGGAAGCGGGGTGCTGGATTAGGGCCGGCCATCACCTTCCTGTTCGTCGGTCCGGCCGTCAACATCCTGGCCATCGCATACACCGGCGCCGCCATCGGCTTTGATATTGCTTTTGCCCGCATTGTGCTCTCCATCATCTTCGGCGTCAGCATAGGCTTGATCATGGCCCGGATCTTCCGGGCCCAGGAGCAGGTGCGGGCGCAGGAAATGGCCGACAGCGGCTTATTCGATCAGCGGGCTGAAGTGAAGCCGGCCGTGTGGGGTGTCTTTGCACTGCTCTTCGCCGTCCTGATCGTGGGCACGCTCCAGATCGATCTGCTGACGAGCACGTGGGTCAGCCTGGACCTTCCAGTCTCTGTCGGAGATGGTATTGCGGGCATGCTCGACATGCTAAACCTAAATATTCAAGGGGCGCTCCTGATCTTGCTTCTGCTCCTGATTGCCCCCGTCGCCTATCTCGGCCTCGAGAATGTGCTGACCCACTTCAACCGCTGGACGAAGGCTGCCATCGGCCTGACGGCGGCCACCGTGCTGGTGGCGGCGCCGACCCTGGCCACGGGCAGCCTGGTGGTCAACCTGACGGGACGCTTCTTCGGCGAGCTGCTTTTGATCGGCGCCATCGGCGTCGTCGCCAGCCGCAGCTTCGAGCGCGATGAGATCGCCGAGTGGCTGTGGGAGACGTGGAAGTTCGTCAAGCAGATCTTTCCGCTGCTGATCGCCGGCGTCTTCGTGGCCGGCATGGTCAAAGTGGTGTTGCCCGAGCAGTGGGTGCAGTCGCTGGCCGGCCAGAACACGATTTGGGCTAACGCCATCGGTGTGGTCTTCGGCGTCTTCATGT
>JBKHKF010000367.1:0-2997 GCA_046537745.1 Anaerolineales bacterium
CGGCTGCCCCGGTCATTTCCCTCGGAAACACGATCAACCGGCCGATCCGGCTGATGTTGTTCTGGCAGCATATCAATTGGCGAGTGACAAAGTACTATGTACCGGGCGGTATCATAGGCGCCGTTCTCGGGGGCTATCTCTTTGCAACGGCCAGCCTGGAATTTCTGCAGATCTTCATCGGATTGTTCTTGATTTCGACGATCTTTCAGTACCGATTTGGAGAAGCCGAACAGGCCTTCCCAATGAAAGCTGTATACTTCCTGCCACTTGGGTTGGTGGTTTCTTTGTTTTCGGCTCTTATCGGCGCCACCGGGCCCGTGCTCAACCCCTTTTATCTCAACTATGGCCTGGAAAAGGAACCGATGATTGGCACCAAAACCATCAATTCTTTCCTCGTTGGGCTTGTCAAGCTTGGCACCTATTCATTCTTTGGGGCGCTTTATGGTCGGTTATGGCTATTTGGCTTGCTTATTGGAGCCATGGCCGGCCTTGCCTCCTACGCCGGCAAGAGGATCCTGGGGAGGATGGATAGCAGGACCTTCCGGCTCCTGGTCATTGCGCTCATGATGATCAGCGGCGCCGTCTTGGTGGTGCGACAGGTGATGGATCTCCTCTGAACCGAGTTCTGGCTTACTGTTTTCAAAACCAAATCTCACCCCGAGAAAAACCAGGCTGTCCTTGGGCGGCAATCCATGCAGGGCATGCCCATGGCGCAGCCATCGCTCAGGCGCGTGGAGGCGGGATTATGCGCGCATCGCGATGGGTGGAAGCGAAGTTTGGGAAATTTAGGAAGGCTCGCGGGCAGGTATTTCGAGTTCGATCGAAGAGGCTGTATTTTCCAATAGCGCAGTGATCTGGTCGACCGCCTCCCGCAGTGCCGCGGTACGCCAAGGCGCCAGCAGGTACCAGTAAAGAACGCCAAAGGATCCATGAGGCGCGAAATAGTGGCTGAGCCGCAAGAGCGTTTGCTCCGGCCTTTCTTCGATCACCTCAAGCTCGATCCAGCCATCCCCGAAGTGCATGGACTCCGCCTCCAGCTCCATGCGATGCCCCGGCTTTAGCGCCACCACGCGCCAATCCTGCACGACGTCATTCTCCCGGATCTTATGTCGTCCCCTGCGTTTTACTGAGTGTTTTCTCCAGCGCTGATTTATCCATTCGTGGAGATGCCACGAGTAATGGCCAAATTCCCAGCCAGCGGGGGCACCGAATTGAGTCAAAGCCTCATAAACTGTGCTTGGGTTGGCGGCAAATCGTCGCTCAAGTCGCCGCATAATGATGCCTTGTTGCGTGTCGCTTCCATCGTAGCGACCTTTGCGATTCTTGGATTTGAAGGCGTCTCGCCATGTGGTCTCCACACTGCCGGCTTGCAGCGCAGCCAAAGCCCACCGGATTGATTCCTCAACCAGCATGGGTCTTATCTGGGGGAAAAGTTTGCCCGCAGATTCATCCTGCAGGACCACATCGTTACGCAAGCCGTCGATCAGCGACCGAATCAGACGGACAGGGATGGGCGTAAGCGCCCCTATCACCCTTGTGCAGAACCAGGATGGAAGAAACGGAACCTTGATGACCCATCGACGAAGGTCACGGACTCGAGCGTACGTTTTCACCACCTCCGGGTAGGTCATTACATCGGCGCCACCGATTTCTATCACCCGTCCGGCGCTGGGCTCCAGCTCCAATGCCGCTGCCAGGTAATCCAACACATTGCGGATGGAAATCGGTTGCACTTTCCCGGACACCCAGGTTGGGCACGGGATCAACGGAATTCCCTCCGTGATGTAACGGATCATCTCAAAGGAGGCGCTGCCAGATCCAATGATGACTGCGGCCCGGAATTCTGTGACGGGCACGCCTTGCTCCGCCAGCAGTTTCCCAACCTGCTGACGTGAGCGTAGATGATCCGAGAGCTCCGTTGATGGGTCCCCTAAGCCTCCCAAATAAATGAGGTGCTGGACTCCAGCTTGCTCAGCCACGACACTGAAATTGCTCGCCGCCTGCAGATCCAGCTGTTGGAAAGCCCCACCCTCCGACATACTGTGGATCAAGTAGTATGCCTGGCTCACACCGTCGAATGCTGGCTCAAGCGATTGCGCGTCCAGAACATCGCCGTAGAATATTTCCACCGAAGACGACCACGTCTTATGTTCCAGGGCTCCAGGGTCACGAACCAGCACGCGCACCCGCCGACCCTCCTCCAACAGTCGCGGCACAAGACGGCCTCCGACATAGCCGGTGGCACCCGTGACAAGGATCAGCTCGTTGACCTGGTTCCCTTTCATCGACATCGGCAAGTCACCTGCGGCGGTAGGATAAGCCGGCTGAGCCGCCGACGGCTCCTGCTTTGACTCCGACGGCAGCACAAGCACAATCGCCATTTGTGATAATTGTCACTTATAGATTAGGCCATTCCTGGGGACTTGTCCAGCAGTCGCTGTGGCTTTTTGTTCGGCGAGTTCGGAGGCGCCAAGGCTTGCTTAAGGAAAATGGGAGCAATACCTTTGTGAGGAAAGTGCATTTCCGATCGGGGATGATCTCAGCGCGGCCATGCATGCGGTGACTGAGCCCACGGATACCGGATCTAGGCTTCCGCAGGACCTGGAGCTTCTCAGATTACGCTGTACAAAACGCAGCTGAGATGGTTCGCCTCATGGCTGATGCAGAAAAGGGATTGAGCCTGCAAAGGGACCCCAAGGGCCACATCACAGCCTATTTGAATATCCATAAAGCCCGGCTAGCTTCAGCTGAGAATCTCCTCGAGCGCTGCCAGCAGCGTACTCACGTTCTCACGCTGAGAAGAATAGCCCATCAGCCCGATCCGCCAAACCTTGCCCTTCAGCTCCCCCAGCCCCCCTGCAATTTCGATGTTGAATTCATCCCGAAGCCGGCTTTGTACAAGCTGGCCATCAACACCCTCCGGGATTCGGACCGTCGTCAAAGATGACAGGCGGTTGGCCAAAGGTACATGGAGCTGGAGCCCCAACTGTTCCAGTC
>JBKHKF010000368.1:0-2989 GCA_046537745.1 Anaerolineales bacterium
CCACCGATGTGCTGGACCGCTACTTTCAAGCCGCGCTCGAGGTGGATGCCGGAGTCATCGTGCGCTTCACCGCCGACTGCCCGCTGTTGGATCCAGAGGTCAGCGAGCGCACGATTCAGCGGTTTCTGCAGGCTGACCCGTCGTTGGATTTTGTCGCCAACCGCCTGCCCGATCGGCGGACATACCCCATCGGACTGGACACCGAAGTTTGTTCCATGAATGCGCTGGCCCGGGCCTGGCGGGAAGCCGAGGCGCCGCACCAGCGGGAGCACGTGATGCCTTATCTCTATGAAACGCCCGATTTTGATATTGCGCTGGTGGAGTCCGACGAGGATTGGGGCGAGGAACGGTGGACGGTGGACACGCCGGAGGATCTGGCCTTCGTCCGGGCCGTTTACCAAGAGATGGCGCCGCAGGAGGATTTCGGTTGGCATGAGGTGCTCCAACTTCTGGAAGCGAAGCCTGAGCTTCGCGAGATCAATCGGGAGGTGAAACACCGCTCTTTGCAGGATATTGACGATCGATTTTCCTCGGCCCGGTCGAGCGAGGGCTGAGCCATGCGCAAAGGACAGAATCCGGCCAAGTTCGTCGAAGGTGTGCACCATCCGAAACAGGTGACGGTGGCTGTCCTTTCCTATATACCATTTCTGAGCGGATTCCATGAGCAATCGCTCGAGGTGCTGAAGGCTTGTTTGAACAGCCTGTCGGCCAACACAACGGTGGACCATGATTTGCTGGTCTTTGATAACGGCTCCTGCCGCGAGGCGGTGGATTACCTGGTGGATAAGCACCAGCAGGGCATGATCCAATACCTGATGTTATCGGAGAAGAACCTCGGCAAAGGTGGCGCCTGGAACATCATCCTGGAGGGGGCGCCGGGCGAAATTGTCGCCTACACAGATTCCGACGCGCTCTTCTACGAGGGCTGGCTGGAGGCCTCGCTCGAACTGCTGGACACCTTCCCGAACGTGGGTATGGTGACCTCCCGCCCCTTCCGCACGCCCCCCGAGCTGTATTCGGCCACGGTGTCCTGGGCCGAGGGCAACGCCGAGGCCCGGCTTGAGCGGGGCCAGTTCATCGACTGGGATGTCTTCAGGGATTTCGACCTCAGCCTCGGTCAAGAGGAGAGCGACATCCGGGAGCGGTATGAGCGCACCGAGGATGTGCGGCTGACCTACCGCGGCGTGGCCGCCATGGCCGGGGGATCCCATTACCAGTTTGTGAGCAGGAAATCGGTGCTGAAGGAGTTCCTGCCTTTTGAGATGGACCGGCCGATGGGGCAGGTCCGGCAGCTCGATCGGCGTATGAATGAGGCCGGCTATCTGCGGCTGATGACCGTCGAGCCGCTGATGATGAACATGAGCAACACGCTGATCGAGCCGAAGGCTGACGACCAGTCGGCCAGGCCGGGAGCATCACTCAAGCAGCGTTTGCTCCATTTCGGCCCGATAAAACGAGTTCTGCTGGCGCTCTACAACAGGATTTTCCATTGGTACTACTCGGATTGAGTGAGAGTTCATCGACGTGACATCGAAGAAACACATTATGATCAGCGCCGATCATGGCCTGGCCATCGTCTATTTTCTGCAGAGTCAAGTGGTCCCCACGTTGCTGGAGCGGGGGATCGAGGTGGTGCTGCTGACCGACGGCAGCTTGCAGGAGAAGATCGAGGAGCGGTTTGGTCGGGAAGGCTTGATCTTTGAGGAGCTCCGGCTGGACCAGGCAAGGGAATTCGAAGAGACCCACCGTCCCGAATGGCAGTGGTGGCTGCACTTTCTGCGCCGGGTGGGGGGCTCCAATCGGATCAACACCGAGGCCATGGACAGCTACATTGAACAGGTCGCGGTCGAGCAGTCCAACTGGCGCCGGATCTGGATGCCGCTGGCATACCTCGCCATCGGTTTGCTTCGCCGGTCGGCCTGGGCCAGGGGGCAGCTGGTGGCGGCACAGCAGCGAATTCGTCCCGGGCTCTACGGCGATCTCTTTGAGAAGTACAAACCGGACCTGGTGGTGGCCAGCACGGCCGGCTGGCGACTTGACCGTTATCTGCTGCGGGAAGCGGCGGCTGAGGGAATTCCGACGGCCGCAGCCATCATCGGTTGGGACAACCCGAGCAGCTACAGCATCCCCGGGGCCAAGATGAGTTACGCCAACTGCTGGTCCGAGATCCAGAAAGAAGAGCTGGATCTGGGCTCCGATTGGCCGCCCGAACGGGTGCATATCGGCGGCATCCCGACCTATGATGGCTACCTCAACGGGCGCTGGCAGCTCAGCCGGGAGGATTATTTCGAACGCCACGGCCTGGACCCCTCGCGCAAACTATTATCCTACGCCAGCAGCTTCATCTCCTTTTCGCCCAATTTTCGCAACGTGAAAGCGTTGGCCGACATGGTGAACCAGGACCAGCTGGCGGAGCCTTGCCAGCTGCTGATCCGGCTGCACCCCAACCACTTCATGGACGTGCACTTGTTCCGGCAGGAGCGGGAGCAAATTCAGGAATTGGCGCAGAATTCGGAGCACGTCCACGTGGTGGAGCCGGTCGCGCTGGGCGGATCACTGGGCCACTACTCCGGCGAGGACATGGAGGAGAAGGCCTCGATGCTGGCTCATTCCGATGTGTTTCTGACGGTGTACTCGACCATGGTGGTCGAGGCGGCGGTGCACGAGCGGCCGATCGTCAGCGTGTGCCTGGACACCCCGGGCGGCTGGGATTGGCCCCGCAAGTATTCGCTTCCTCTGTCGGAAATCGGCGGCTGGCCGACCCACCAGCGCTTCCGGGAGTCCGGCGCGGGGAAGGTGGCTTTGACCGAGGCTGAGGCAAGGGAGGCGATCAATCACTACCTGCGCAATCCGGAGGCGGACCTGGAAGCCCGGCGCCGCTTTGTTGAGCGGGAGATCACCTTCACGGACGGCACCGCCGGCGAGCGAATCGGCACCTATTTTGCCGATTTGGTGTTGGGCGGATCCCAATGATCACGCTGTTCACCGC
>JBKHKF010000369.1:0-2986 GCA_046537745.1 Anaerolineales bacterium
AGGCATGGGAGGACGGAAAATTTGATGACGAGGTCATGGCGGTGCACATCCCTCCCGATTATGAAGAAACCCTTGAGCGGGACAATACCGTGCGGTCTGATTCCGATCTTGACAAGTTGGCGAGTTTGCCGCCGGTTTTCGATCGTGAACACGGATCGGTGACGGCCGGGAACAGCTCGCCTCTGACTGATGGGGCAGCCGCCCTGATTTTGATGCGAGAGGATCGTGCGAAGGCTGAAGGACGTGAGATCCTCGGCTACATCCGCAGCTACGCATTCACCGCCCTCGATCCATCCTGGCAATTGCTGCTTGGGCCGGCCATGGCGGGCCCAATTGCGCTGGATGAAGCTGGCATGAGCCTGGGGGACATGGATCTGGTCGATGAGCACGAGGCCTTCTCCGCCCAGGTTTTATCGGTGATCCAGGCGCTCGAATCCAAGGAGTTCGCCCGGGAGCATCTCGGGCGGGATCAGGCTGTTGGGGAAATTGATTGGGATACCTTCAACGTAAACGGCGGTTCGATCGCACTGGGCCACCCCTTTGCTGCCACCGGCGCCCGGCAAATCAGCCAGACATTGCGGGAGCTTAATCGCCGGGGTGCAAAGCTCGCCCTGTGCGGGGCATGCGCAGCCGGTGGCATGGCGGCTACATTTGTGCTGGAGGCCGCGGAATGACGGCGAAGACAGAGACTCGGATGGGATTGCCAACAGTGCGACTTGAACATCGGCCCGGTGGAGTGGCAGTGTTATGGCTCGATGTGGAGGGTGAATCGGTCAACAAGATTCGCCCGGAAATGGCCCAGGACCTAGAGGCTATACCGTCGAAGCTATGAGCCGCTTCACCTGCGGCGCACTCGACGAGGGCGCAAAGCCGGCCGTGATATCCGCCATCGGAAAGTACAACTCGAGTGAGCCAAATAGCCAATCGTAGGGTTTGTTAGAGGTGAGTTCGCGCATTGGCTGCGAAAGCAAGCGTTACGTCCCCAGCCTACACGTGGAGGTGGCCCTTCTTGCCTAATAAGCGGTCCCGTTCATCGGCAAGAAAGAGCCCGGGGAAACGAGAGGTGCAGGCCATCACCCAGGTAATCGCCGCCTCGTCGTGTTCATCCCCTGACCGGTAATCCTCGAAGTAGTCATTGAGCGAGATCACACGATCGGACCATCGGTCAACAGCCTGAAGGCCGATCGACACTCCATAGTTGGTGAAAGCGAAGCGGATGTCTTCCATGCCCGGATGGCGACAGAAGTATCCGGGCGGTTGCACCCACATCCTGTCCAGCGTGCTAAGGCACCGGTCTATTTGCAGGGCCGCCCATTCCTTGTCTTGATGAAAATGGCTCATCCAAAGGATCATGCCTAGGCCCAGATCCTGGTCAACGTGAAGCCGCCGGAACTGATGCTGAATCAAGCTCTCCATATCCTGGATCTCCCGCTGGAGCGCTTTTGGATCCAGGCTCTGATAAACCACGTAGCCATGAAAGGCATCGAGTGCGCCGTAGCCGAAACCCGGAGACGGTGCACTTAAATCCTCCAACATTTTCCAGTGGACTCCGACGCCTGGTTCCACGAAGTGTGGATGAATATCCTTGACCAGCCGAATAGCCTCCTGTTTGTAGGAGGGTCGAAGCTCGCCCAATTGGCTCAGCGCGTAAATCCACATGGCCAAGTAGTGGAAATACTGCCCATCCCGGTCGGGCGCTTCCCCTATGCGCAGCCCTTTTGGCCTGCCCAGAACTTCATTTACTTTTCGAACGAGGTCCTCGGCCTGATCCAATAATCTCCCGCGTCCCAGCTCCAGCGCTAACGAAGTGAGGAGGATCAGGCCAAAGGCGTCCGTCCAGAGATATCTCTGCCCGTTGGGCCAGATGGTCTTTTCCCGCAGCTCTTGGAGCTTCTCGAGGACATAGTCGGTATCCCTTAGAATTTCATCCTCCCGAGGCATCAACCACGATGGCTGCTTACCGTGCAGTGCGGCTGCAACAGGTTGACCATCCGGTGTGGTGTATGTTCATTCTCGAATGATCTCAGAGTTCAGCTGGATCCATTTGAACTCCCATCACGTCTGCCAGACCGAAGCCGGAGGCGAGCGTGAAGAGCACGCCCAGAGTCACACTGGTGATGGGCCCGAAAATGGCGATGATGAACTCAGCGCGAGGCGAGGGTGGATGACGTTGGAGGTTGGATACGCCCCCGAAAAGGAAGAGGGTGATCCGATGTACGGACATCCCCTGGGCTCGAGCGGCTAGCGAATGCGCGACCTCATGGGCGAGGACGGAGGCGAATAACACCAGCGAAGCGGCTACAGCAATACCCCAGGCGAGAGGTGGGTCCCAATCCGGGTGCAAGGACCCGAAACCTGAAGCCAGGTTCCAGGTGACCAGCACAAATATGAGCAGCCAGCTCCAGTCGAGATGAATATTTATTCCGAAGAGCCTTCCAATTTTCAGCCCTCGCTGCATCACACAAGGCCCTCTCGGTGTTTCAAGGGATCCTCAAACATGACCTGGCTGCACCAAGGGAGATGGTGGAGCCAGGATCGCTATTTTGATTGTAGCAACTCACATGGATCCCGGGAGCCCCGCCGCCTCTTCGGCAGGAGGGAAAGCAGGTTGGTCTGCCGATCGAGTAAAGTTAAGCTCGGTCATTGTCAGGGAGGGTCCAGCGTGGAGATCCATGTCAGCTTTGAAGTCGAAGGCTCAAAAGAGGAGATCTGGTCGCGCCTGGTCGAGGATGGTGGATTGAAGAAATGGCTGGGTGCGGATGAGTTGAAGATGGACTTATATGAAGAGGGGACTTTTGCGCTCGATTTGAAGCAGGGGGGCTCTGATATTGAGATCGCAGGTGAGACTTCACTGCTTGTCCCGCCTGAGAAGATCGGGCTAACCTGGATCGAGCAGCGGCGCGGTCGCGATCTATGGGCGGTGCCGACCACCGTGATCTTCTCCCTGGAGGATCATGACAAGACAGGCCGGCTCACCGTCACCCAC
>JBKHKF010000370.1:0-2980 GCA_046537745.1 Anaerolineales bacterium
GGAAGCGATCAGTTTGGATAGGCGGGTCATCGGCGCGGGATTATACCCTCCTGGTCGGTGCATTGTCATCCGGAGCGCCAGGGCTTATACTCGCCTCGATATGAAAAGCATCTCAGGGTTATCCAACTGGCTGGAAATTGATCTGGGGGCAATTGGAAATAACGTCGCCCGGTTGCGGGAAATCACCGGAGTCCAGGTGATGGCTGTTGTCAAAGCGAATGGCTACGGTCACGGCCTGGTGCAGGTTTCAAAGCGAGCTGTGGAGGCAGGCGCTGCCTACTGCGGCGTGGCCAGGGTGGACGAAGCCCTTGAGCTGCGGCAGACCGGCCTGGAGGCGCCCATCCTCGTGTTGGGAGAGACCCCGGTCGGCCGCTTTAAGCAGGCGGTCGAGGCAGCAGTTTCGCTGACCGTCTTTCACCCCCGCCACCTGGAGGCGCTGCGCCAGCTTGGTTCCAGTGCCCGCAACGCGGGAGTTCATCTGAAGGTCGATACAGGCATGAGCAGGCTGGGTGTCTCCTTGGACGAGGCCTTCGGCATGCTGCAGGCGCTGCGTTCCATTCCAGGGGTTGATATAGAAGGTTTATTCACCCACTTCGCCCGAGCCGATGAGCCTGAGATGGATACCACGGCTGCACAGGAATCCAGATTCCGGGGGCTGCTGGCCGAGGTCGAATCGAGCGGGATGCGACCGCCCATTGTGCATGCCTCGAATTCGGCGGCGGCGCTCGCGCGCCCGAGTGCTCATTTTGATATGGTCCGTCCAGGCATCGCGATCTATGGCATGGAGCCTGGATCGCAGGTGCCGCTGCCATCCGAATTCCAACGCGCGCTGACGTGGAAAGCCCGAATCAGCCAGATCCGCCATCTTGAACCGGGTCAGGGTGTGAGCTATGGACATGCTTATGTGGCTCAGGGGGAGGAGCGGCTGGGCGTGGTCCCGGTGGGGTACGGCGATGGCTACCGGCGTGAAGCCGGCAACAAGGCCCTGGTGCACGGCCGGCTGGTGCCGGTTCGCGGTCGGGTGTGCATGGATCAGCTGATGATCGACCTAACCGACGTCCCCGAAGCGGCTGTCGCCGATGAAGTTGTCTTGCTGGGGGAGCAGGGCGACGTGAGTGTTACAGCTTCCGATTTAGCTCGCATTTGGGATACACTCAACTATGAAGTCACCTGTGGTTTGGGGGCCAGGGTTCCCCGTCTGTACTACGACGGTGAGGAAGAACGTCATTCTTGACTTCCCGGAGACCCGTTCGTAGAATTTAACCAACAACTAAGCCACAGCGGGGAGAGACCCGGCCGACCGGGCACCGAAGGGGCAAACCCGCCGCGAATTGTGCTGGCGTTGGGTGAAACTCTCAGGTAAAGAGGACCCGCTTTGGATTTACCTCTGGAAAGCGATAGATCACCGACGGGGCAAGTCCATCCGCATGGACGAATCTCTCAGGTTTGGGACAGAGGGTGCACACCGAGAAGGAGTGCGCCCTTTTTTTTAATGAATAGGTCAGCCAAGAATATAAGGAGAGAACGATGAACATTCCCGAGGATCTGAAATACACAGAAAACGACGAATGGATCCGGGTGGAGGGTGATACCGGCGTCATTGGGATCACCGACTACGCCCAAGACCAACTTTCGGATGTGGTCTTCGTCGAGGTTCTGGAAGACGTTGGCGCGCAGCTGGAGCAGGGCGATCCATTCGGCGCAGTCGAATCCGTAAAGGCCGCCGCGGATCTCTATATGCCCGTCTCAGGCGAGATTACAGAGATCAACGAGGCGCTGGCCGACGTCCCTGAGCAGGTCAACACGGATCCCTATGGCGAGGCCTGGATGATCAAGATTAAAATTTCCGATCCGGGTGAGCTGGATTCCCTGATGGACGCCTCTGCGTACGAGGAGAACATCGAAGGGAGAGAGCATTAAATGGCTTTCTTACCTCACACCGAGGAGGATCGTCGATCGATGCTGGCGGCCATCGAGGTTGAGAGTCTTGACGACCTTTACCCCGATGTGCCGGAGAAATACCGCTTTCCGGATCTAGAACTGCCGGAGGCGGTGTCCGAAATGGAAATTATGGCCGAACTGGAAGAGCTGGCCGGCAGGAACGTCGACACCCATCACTATCAAAGCTACCTGGGTGCAGGCGCCTATGATCATTTCGTGCCATCAGTCGTCGATCACATCCTCCGACGCAACGAATTTTACACAGCCTACACGCCATACCAGCCGGAGGTCTCACAGGGAACACTTCAGGCCATTTTCGAGTTTCAAAGCATGATCTGTCATCTTACCGGCATGGATGTGGCCAACGCCTCTGTCTATGATGGCGCTACTGCCTTGGCGGAAGCCGTCAACATGGCGCTGACCCATCACCGGCACCGGCGGTCGCGCATCGTGCTGGCCCCCACAATTCATCCCCAGTTCCATGAAGTTGTGGACACCTACATGAGGGGGAACCAGGTGGAAATCGTCGGGGGTGATGAGGTTTTCAAGGAGGGGTTGGACTCGCTGGAAGATCTCATCAACGAGGACACGGCGATTGTGGCCGTGCAGTACCCCGACTTCCTGGGACATATCAACGATTACCAGCGCATCGCCGAGGCAACTCACGACGTCGAGGCGCTTTTCTGCGTGGTGGTTCACCCCATTGCGCTGGGATTGCTGAAGCCGCCCTCGGAATTTGGCGCTGATATTGTCGTGGGTGAAGGCCAACCGTTGGGGATCCCGCTTTCCTACGGTGGTCCCTACCTCGGCCTTTTCGCGACAAAGGATGAGTACGTACGCCGCATGCCGGGCCGCATTGTCGGCGAGACCGAGGATGTACGCGGCCAGCGTGGCTATGTGCTGACGCTGACGCCGCGTGAGCAGCATATCCGCCGTGAGCGTGCAACTTCCAATATATGCACCAACCAGGGGTTGATGGCGCTGGCGGCGGCGGTGTATCTGACGGCCATGGGCAAGAGCGGACTGCGCGAGGTGGCGG
>JBKHKF010000035.1:0-12893 GCA_046537745.1 Anaerolineales bacterium
CGGCCAGGCGCGCGGCTACCTGGTAAACGGGACCTCTGAGGTTGTGCTCGTCCAGGCCAGCGCAGGCGAAATCGTTCTGGAAGAGACACCTGAAATCTTGTTCCGGGGCGTGGATTTGTCGTTGTCCAAAGCCGCCCCAGCCAAAGCCGTACCGGGTTTCCGATTTGAATATACGCTCACTGCAAAGAACCTGGGTCTGGTGGCTGCCGAGAACGTGGTGCTTACCGATATCCTGCCTGAAGGCATCAACTTCATCTCACAGAACTCACCCATCAGCCCCAACGAGGACGGGCAGACCCTCAGCTGGCAGTTGGGGACGATCGCGGCCGGTGAGCAAACTTCCATTGTTTTGGTGGTCGAGGTGCCAGCCGGCCATCCGATTGATGTTGACCTGAACAATCGGGCCAGCATCACCAGCGACAGCTCCGACGATAATCCAGCCGACAATCAAGCCCAAACCACCACTCAGGTTGTGCGCGGCTACATCTTCAATGGCTCGCTCGAACCTGCCAATCCAAGCGTGAGCATCGGCGGCAACCTGATCAGTAAAATCAAGCTCCGAAACACAGGCATCCTGACCGATCGCTATTCCATCTCCGTCAACGGCCTTGATCCCGACTGGTATGAGCTTGAAGGGGACACTCTGGCGCTGGCGCCCGGTGCCAGCAGCGCGGTCGATCTGAAGCTTGGACCTCAGGCTTGCCAGCTGGCGGCCAGCTACCCCTTCACGGTGGAAGTCACTTCACTTGGCGATGATTCCAGCCAGAGCCTGGCGGGCAACCTGACACTGACCGAGGGAGTCAAGATTTTCGGCCGGCAGCCGAAAGCAGGTGCCACGCTGGGCGCCCGCGAGGTGGTCTTCAGCTGGCGCACCGACGTTCCTGCCAGCGGCCTGCTCACCGTCCAGCCTGCGGGTCAGCCAGGCGAGGCGATCCAGGTCAGCACTCCTGAGGACACGGCCCATTCGGTGTTGGTGCCGGACCTGGAGCGCAACACTTCCTACGAGTGGACCATCGAGGCCACCTCAAACTGCGGCAGCACGATCAGCGATCCGCATACCTTCACGATAGGCAACGGCATCGTCTTCGTACGACGCAGTCAATTTACCTCCATCGATCGCGATTACAACCAGCAGATCGGGATCTTAGTCCGCAATGATGACAACCAGCCGCGTGATCTGCTGTTAGAAGTCGAACATCCTTATGAGGACTTGATCATCAATTTCATCGGCAGCGGCAGCGTCGATGAGACCGTCACGCTTCAGCCAGGCGAAAGCCGAAGTGTGCCTTTGGTGGTGCACTCTCAAGATGCCGAGCAGCGGAATTACACAATTACGGCTGAATTGACGGCGGACGAAGGAACCTCCGATCCAATCACCGACCTGGCGACGATATCGGTTGAGGTATTGGCCGAAGGCGACTACGTCATTGAGGAAATAGAGGCACCATCCCAGACAGGCGCCCGCACCTATCGGGTGACCAACCGAGGCCGGCCGATAACGGACATGACCATCGATGCTATCGATCCTGCTACCGGCGAGCACGCGCGGGCCTATCTGAGCCCGGGTGTAACCCACGCCCGCCTGGACACGGATCAATCGCTGGAGTTCCGGGTGATCCCGCTGTACGGGCCGGAGGATGTGGAAGCCGAGCCCGTCGCCTCCGTGCAGGCGGTCCCTGGCCTGGCCAGTATGGCCCCATCGGTCGCCATTCCCTATGAACTGGAAGCCTCGGGCGGCGGGGTCGAACAAACCTATCCCGATACCTTGTCCTGTCCAACTGGCAACCAGGTGTTCCCGGTTACCTTGCCCAACGTCTACATGCCCTTCCGCTCCAGCAGCTGGTACTGCACCAATAGGCCGGATATTACGCTGCCCTTCACCCTACCGCCTTTTATCAATACGGGCAGGATCAGCTCGGTGGATCTTGGTGCAGCCTTCAGCCCACGCACCGATGTACGGCCACATACAACCTCCATCGACATGAATGGAGCGCCGATAGCCACGCTGGCCAACACGATCCCACGAGGCTCCTATTCCTGGGATGTCCTGCCCGCTTCATTGAATACAGGTACGCGTGGCCCCGTCCGTCAGGATGTCGGCATTGTCAGCGCCCATCCGAACGGCGGGCATTACGTCGTGGCCACTGGCTTCCAGCTCGGGATCGTCTTCGAAGAGGTGACGATTTACGTCTGCGGCTCATCCCAAGAAGAAGCCGAACTGCTTGTCAGTGAAATGTATGACTTCCATCCTCTGCCCAGCGAGGTCAGCGTTCAAATAACCAAACCGTTGAGTTCATCGGAAGCATCCTTCAACGAAAATGGTCAAGTGCTGCTGCAAGCCTTTGTTCAGGATGACCAGGAGGAGTACTTCAATTATTACGACGTCACCGGCACCATCGAATACCAGGATTCCTTCCCCACACCTGACGAAGAAATCTCGTTGTTTGATGACGGTTTCAAATCCACAAACGGCGATCCAACGGCCAACGATCGAGCCTTCAGTGCATTGTGGCAGCCGGCCGCCAGCGGCCGGGTCCGCATGACGGTGGAAGCGGCGGCACCAAACGGATTGGTAGCCTCCGACAGCGTTTTGTTCGACGTGCAGGCGCTGCCGGATTTCGCGCTGGTCAGCTTATATCAGGATCAGCGAGCTCTGCGCGCCGACAATGTTCGTGTGGTTGCCCATATTGAGAATCTCGGATCGCCGGTGGCGGGCCCTGTTATCGTCGAATTCCGCTACTTCAGGCTCAATCTGGACACCGGCGAGCCGATAGGTGAGGCGATCCACGTCAGCCAACAGGTGATTTTCGACGGCGAGGTCTTTGAAACTAACGCGCGCGCCGTCATTGCTGACGAGAGTTTCGAGACGCCCGAGCTCGTGCCCTACTTCGTGGAGGTGGTCGTTGATCCGTAGCCGTGAAGGACATCGCCGGGTTGGATTGCGCCCTGTCAGGGTCGGTGCCCTCGCTCGGGTCGCGGGGCAAGGCCATGGCGCTGATTTGCAGGAGGAGGCGGCATGAGCGCGTATCGAATGCTACGCAGGCTGAAGCGGGCGGTGCTCCTGGTGGTGCTGATCACATTCGCCGGCCAGCCCGCGCTGGTCGCCGCCGCGCCGGTCGATTCCCCGCAGGCGGACTTGCGTGAGCGGCTGGTCGATGCCGGCGACGCCTACCTGACCCACACCGGAGAGGCGTTCGTCACCGGATTGCGGGCCGCCCCGCAGGTGGAGGCCATCTTTGAGGCGCCGATCGAGGGGATCTCGCCCGGCGCCATCGCCGCCGCCCGGCGGGATCTTTTGGAGCTGGCCCTGGACGGCAGCGCCGCGTTGGGCGCGGCTGGCGAATTGGCCCGGGTCCTGCAGGACTTCGGCCCGAACCTACCGGCCTCGGTCGATCCGGCCGAGAACGCCGCCGTGCCGGCGCAGATGCGGTCCGACATGCAGGTCCATCTGGGCTACTCCTCGGCGCAGGTGGACGCGTTCGAGGCCGATCTTCAGGCGCTGCTGGCCGAGCGGCGGGCCGTGGCGACGAGCGGGCTGCCGCCGGACGTGGTGGAGCAGCTGCAGGCGGCCGGCTTCAGCAGCGGCGAGATCCAGACGATCCAGGAGGGCCTTGCCGAGCGGGGGTTGGCACCGACCGAATATGACTCGCAGCTCGATCAGTTCCGGGCGGCCCGCGACGAGCTGGCCGACGGCCGCACCGCGGCGCTGATAGGCTACGTCCAGCTGGTGTTGCGCGAGATCTCCGCCCGCCAGGCGCGCGGGATCGCGCCCCGCCCGGTCTCCGATGAAGAACTCAAGGCGCTGGCCCAGGACCAGCTCCGACTGCTGATTCACACCGCCCAGCTGCAGGCGCTGTGGGGCGAGGACGCGGCGCTGGAGGCCGGTGAGGGGCACTGGTGGTTCATTGAGCGCTACGCGCAGCGCGCGGCCGAGCGGGCGGAGGCGATCCTGCTCCAGTCGCAGAACCCGGCGCTGATTGTCGACCTGTACCTGGCGCTGCACCTTAGCACCCTGGCGACGACCGCCCGGACGGACGGCGCGGACTACGTCAAAGCCGAGCTTGACGGCCTGGCCGAGCTGGTGGCTGAGCTGAGTCAGGGCCGGGATTTTCTGGCCCAATCGCGGCAGAGCACCCGCGGCCTGGCCAAGCTGGCGGCCCGGCTGAGCGCGACTGCGCCCGTTCGAGAGCGGGTTGCCTGGCCGGTGGAAGCGGTGCAGTTGGAGCGCTCGCGCGCGGCTCTGGCCGACCGGCTGGCGGCGCCGCCGGCGGCCGAGGGCGCCTTCGCCGAGCTGAACGAGGACAACAACCGCCTCGGTATCCCGATCGTGCCCGATCTCAGCCAGTGGGGCTCACTGCACCCGAGCCTCCTCGACCAGATGTTGGCCAGCATTGAGGAACATGTGGATCCGAAGGTCCTCGATTTCCTGTGGGGCGTGCTCAGCGGTAAAAGTGAGAACTGGATCGCCCTGGGGCTAAACGTCGGCTTGAGCATCATTCCGGTCTTGGGCGCGATTCCCGACATTATCAGCTTAATCGTTGACGATTCCGTCTTCGTGAAGGCAGTTTCCCTGCTGGGAATCGCTTTCAGCCTTGGTGAATTGCTGGTTATCTTTGGCTGGACCGCGCCGATCGCGGTTGGCAGTGTCGTCGGCGATGCATCGTCCGCGGTGCTGAAGATCGCGTTCCGAAACGCGGACAACCTCGTGCGAGGTGCTGTTGACGCACTGGGATTCCGCGGTGCGTTCGAAGTTGCGTGGGATCTGGTCATGCTGGGCTCACGACGAGTTCTGGAGCAGTTTCCTAACGTGGGCAGTAGCTTGCCCGAGACGCGGGCGGCTTTCGAGGCCGTGTTCTTGGGGCTGGATGGACTGTTCGCCGACTTCAGCGCGTTTGTACGGCGGGTTGACACCGCTGGACTCCGTCAGGGGGTTTCGGAAGGAAGTGTCCTGGCCGGCCGGCTGGATAGGCTGGGCATCGCCCTTTCCGATCCGGCGTTCGATGCTGTGAGGCGCGTCGGCGACGACCTGGCCGCGGCCGGGGTGCGGCTGAGCGATGAGGCGGCCGAGGGCTTGGGCCGGCTGGCAAGGGTTGTTGACGAGAGTCAACTGCGGGGCATGACCAGCCAACTCCCACCAGGACAGATCGACGAGGCACTGGGTGCGGCAAGAGTATGGGATGACGCAGCGGAAGCCGGATTTGGCAAGCTCGCGGCCGGGGGTTACGCGAACGATGACCTGGCTACCCTGTTGGCAAGGCATGCCGATGATCAGCAGGTCTTGGATGACCTGCTGGGTGTGGTCGACGAATCCGCTTTCGCTTCCTGGGCCCCCAGACACACGGATGGACTATCAAGTCTCCTGCGCGCGTCCGGCGGCTTGAGTGCGGACGCCATGAAGCACATGCCGTTTAATGCGCTTGATGAGGCTTTCTACCCAGGATTCGGCAGTTTCCTCGAGTCCACTTCGGAGTACCTGCCGGACCACCTGCGAGCGATCAATGATGCCGCTGAAGCCGGCGACTCGTCAGCGGTGCTGGGACACTTGAGTAACATTCTGGGCGAGTACAGAGAAACCCGCTTCTTCCAGCATGCTGTGGACGACCTGGGGCACAGGCCGCTGTTCAGTCATGTGGATGAGTTTGGTACGGTCAATGCTCCTGGCCTAGATGGAATCACCCTAATTGAGGATGAAGGTGTGTACTTCTTAGCGGAAGTGAAGGATCGCGGTAGGGCGTTCGGGACGATTGTCGATGGGCCCAAAACTGGATCTAGACTTGCACCTTCGGATCTGAGCAACTATATGGCTCGAGGTGATTCCAACGAACTTATCTTTAATGAAGATTACTTTTTTGATGAACTAGAGAGGCTCGAACAAGTATTGGATCCTGGAGGGCTCGGTATTCTGGATGATCTTGAAAATGCTTACGAAACAGGAAGACTGAGGGTAATTGCTTTTGCTGGAGGAAATGCAGATGCGTTCGGGCCGACTTTGGATGCTCTCGATTCCCTCGCACATCCGGGTCGCGGGCCGAGCGTCCCATTTGTGAAAATCCTAGATTCGCAATGAATCATAGCGAAGAAAGTAGACCTATTAGAAGTGGAGGACAGGAATTGATGCCAAGCGAAGACTCATTTACTGAGATCATTGAGAAGAATCTTTGGAGTGATCCAGATTGGGCACCGTATGCTCGAGGCGAGGCGCCTCTGCCGGACCGGCCCTTTAGTGGTCGCTTGGTCGCTAAGTACCTATTTTATCTTGGTAAAGATAATAAGGCGCGAGAAGTATGTGAAATGGTGGCTCGGTCTACTGAGAAGAAATTTTCTAGGAGGGAGCCTAGCGTTGGGGCGTACAGTAGAGGATTTGATGCAGCGCTCTACTATGACTTGGCAAGGAATGAAGCCCGTGCCAGGTCAATCTGGTCTCGAATTGCAGATGGCGTCGAAGATCTTGAGCCGGAGCAAATCTTTAAACAGAAGAAGGCTAACGTATGGGTCTATCAAGCATATGCCCTGACAAAGCTCGGTGAGCATGAACAAGTTAAGGAACCTGCGCAACGGGGTCGAAATGCGATTGAGAACGGTAAAGGCACTCATAAAGCCCCCCACCGCAATTCACGTGAGTTCGCACTTGGACCGCTTCTTGTGAAACTCGCGGACTACAAGATCCACAATGAGTCTGCTATTAGGCAGGAAGCTCAGCAAGCACTTATCGAGTACAAGCAGGAGAACGTTCTATACGGAAGACTTGGATATCTTGTTATCTTCGACCTCCAGTTCTCGTATCCGGATGTATTTGACCCGGTCCTGCCTGGTGAGGACCCTGAGAAGGACTAGTGCTCGTGCACTCTAGAGTGATCACTCATGGCAGGTTGGCGAATTCGGCGCCGGCAATGAATGTCCATGGTTAGGTAGGTTCGCACTCGCACTTTAACAATCGAATAGTTCTCTCTTCGCAATTCGCCACATTGAACATGTAGTCGATGCCGCCGCGGCCGGGGTGCGGCTGAGCGATGAGGCGGCCAAGGTGTTGGCCCGCCTGGCACCCCACCCCTCGATGCGAGAACTGCTTGGCTGGCCGGTGTCACCGGCGGCAAGGACAGGCTACCTGACCCACGCGCGTATGCGCCTGCAACGCCAGGGCGTGCAGAACCTGACCCTGGAGCTGGTCGGGGCTATCGAAGAATTGGATGAATCCAACAACGAGATGGCTTTCTTGTTCGCCGCCGGCTTGCCCTACTTCAAGGACCTGGCTGCGGACGTCCTGCTTACCTCGCTGGACATCATCGCCTTTGTCAATGAGGACAATGTCGAACGCTGGCTGAGAGCGATCCTGACCGGCGACACCGACGATCCGGCCTTGATGATCGGTTCGGTGCTGTGGGGCCTGATCCCGGTACTGGGCGTATTGCCGGATATTTACGATCTGGTGATCCGGCCCAGCGTGGTAATTAAAGCCATCTCACTTATCGGCATCGTCGGCGGCATCGTCGAGCTGGCCAGCTTCATCCCCGGCCTGCAGCCGGTCGGCGTCGGCGGCGCGCTGGGCAAGGCTACCTCAACGGTGATGAAGGGCTTGCAGAAGGCGGCCGAATTTGCCTCGACCGCATTCAGGGGGGTTATGCGTGCCCTTAACCTACGACAGGCTTTTGACCTTATGACGGAGGTTGTCCAGGTTACTTTAAGAGGAATCTCTGATTTTCCCTCCAGCCTCGATGAGATCGCCGACTTCGTCAGGGGCCTGTTCACCGGCACCCGCCATCTGTGGGACAACTTCGTCACCTTCGTCCAGCGCGTCGGCGCCGACCTGCTGGTGCGGATGGGCTTCGATGAGGGCAGCGAGCTGATTGGCGAGATCATCCGCCGCGGCGGCCAGCTCAGCGATGACGTCCTGCCCGTCGTCGATGATGTCGGTGAAGGCGCCGCCCGCGCCGGCACCAAGATCGCCGATGAGGCCGCTGACGGCATGGGCACCCTGGCCCGCAACCTGGACAGCGCCAAGCTGCGCGGGACGCTGGAATCCATCGGTGGGGCCTGCGGTGTCGCCTCCAGCCCGGGCTCGGTTGCCAAAGTGGCCAAGATCACGGCCGCGCCTGTGTGTGATCCCGATTTGCTGGTGGACATTCTGCGCAGCGCCGATGAGTGGGACGAGGCGGTCATCGCTGGGCTTAATAAGCTCGACAGAATCGACGGCAGTGCCTTGGGACAACTCCTTGTCAGATTTAAAGACTCTCCTGAGTTGCTCCAGGATTCCCTGAGACTTATCGGGCGCTACGACTTTACCAATTGGGACGGCGTAACTGTAGGAATCATGACTGATTTCATCGGCGAGCACAATGCAGTTGAATACACAGCCAGGTTGATGGACAGGATGTTCGAGACAGGCGTCACGGATGAGTTCAGCGAACAATTTGGCAGGATCCTCAAGAGACTTGACGGAGATGAAGCCCTGCGAACCTTGGCTGGTTCCGAGACGGAAAATGTCCGGAATGGGATAATTACACTCCTTCGTCGGGCGGATCATCCAAATACCCCTGATGTCTTCAAGGGAGGCTGGGAATTTCAACTTGAGAGGGCAAAGGAATATGCAGAAAGACTAACGGCGGTTGAGCTGAAGCAATCGGCTGGAAACGGCAACATTTATGTCGATCTGGTCCTCGACAATGACATATTTGTTGAGGTCAAGTACTGGCAGAAGAGTACACTCGCCAGAAATGCTCAGGATGTTGTCGACCAGGTAGTGGCCCGGAGCGAAGAAGCATCCAAAGTGATTATCGAATTCGGCAGGAAAACCCAAGATCCGATCAGCAATTTGGATGATCCAGTTATTCAGAATCTAATCAGGCAATTGCGACCACTTTCGGTTGGCTTTGATCCATCTGCGGACGCCGATGTGATCATACTCCTTATCCCGTGAGGGAGTATATCGAGGAAGGACTTAATGGGCAGTAGACAAAATATCCAATCAAGAGCGCTCAACTGTGTTTCGTATGAGAGCAAACGGGATGTGATTGAGCTAGCCGAGCGTCTGGTTGCTTTGCCTTCCGTAGAGCTTGCAGCCGACAGATTAGTGAGGACAGCCGAGGGTAAGAAGCACTTTGTCCCTTTCGAGGGGGATCCGTCTCAGCTTGTAGAGGAACTCTATTATTATGAAGAGATTGTGCCAAATGAACAGCTAATCAACATCATTGGGCCAGAAATGGCCTACTTTAGGATTCTGTATATGGGGAATAACGAGCGCGCTTCCCATAGCCCGAGGTATCTCTTTACTATAGGTCTCGCTGTGACAATGCACACCCGCGACTATTCAGAGGCAGCCGCCACTTTCGCGCCAATTCCCGGGAGGGATATCCCATTTGATTTGGTTGTGCATGTCCTGGAGGAGATTGCCAATATTTTCTACGATCTCTTCACCCCGCACTACACATGGATGAGCTACTCTCCGCCTTCCTACAACCGTATGGCTGGGGAGTCCATACTTGACTTGAAGCTACATGAGCTCCACTGGCTAAATATCTTTGGGGCCCCGTACGTCGAGAAATACGGCAAGGAATTCTTAATGAGCGCTCCCGTGCACTCGACACGCGCGCTGGAAGATGGCGGGGTTGAGCTTCGTTTGGGACGAAGACTGGACCAGGACGATGACGAAGTATCCGTCGAAGAAATCATTGAGTACTTCAAGCCCGCCGGTCTGAAGTACCTTGCATGGCCGAAAGAAATTCGGGTGGAATAAAGATATCGTGTCAGAACATTCACATGTCAGGCTGATCAGAAACTGCCTAGGAGCCTGAGTTGGATCTAAAAGCTCAAAACTGCAGAGCATATTCTGGAATTAGCGATATTGTAGAAGTTACGCGTAGTCTTGCATCCATTGAACATGTATTGCTTGGCACACGAACGCTTGAAACGCTACCCGATGGCCGGCGTATCAGGCGTCCTTTTGATGTGAAGCCTTCGGATTTAGTCCATGATAACTACGAGGTGACGGAGGTCACATCTGGGGAAGAAGAACTCAGGTTCATTTTTGGCCCGGAAGGTGCCACGATCCCAGTTCTCTTGGAATTAGACAACAATAATAATTCCTCAGATCATTACTTGAGCTGTTCAATTCGATTCCAAATGCACACCAGGGCCTACTCCGAAGCATATGGAGTTTGTTATCTGCGAGAGGAAACCGATGAACTCATAGATTTTATTGCGGAGCGCTTCTCCGTAATCCTCAATATCATCTACCACTCCCTCTCACCCGCATTCTCTTTCCTAGACCAACCTGTAGGCTTTACCAGGATTGCCGGAGATCCAATACTGGATCGACAGCTACAAGCAATATATTGGCAAAACTATTTTGGACCTCCCTATGTTGAAGAATACGGGAAGGATTTTCTATTGAATGCCCCGGGCTGGAAGAAGAAGGAGCTGGACGATGGTGGTGTTTTCCTGCAGTTGGGCCCAAAGATCACTAGCACAGAGGAAGGTCCATCCAGAGAAGAAGTCCTTGATTACTTCAAAGACGTAGGCGTAAAGTACGTTACCTGGCCGCACGAAGATTTAGGCTAATTTTTCAGATCATAGATGCGTAGCTAAGTCCACGGAACCTTAACAACCGAATAGTCAATTTTCTGATTTCTTGGCAGTCTGGACGAGATCGTCCAATACATCTCAATCAAATTCACTTGCCATCTGTGGGACAACTTCGTCACCTTCGTCCAGCGCGTCGGCGCCGACCTGCTGGTGCGGATGGGCTTCGATGAGGGCAGCGAGCTGATTGGCGAGATCATCCGCCGCGGCGGCCAGCTCAGCGATGACGTCCTGCCCGTCGTCGATGATGTCGGTGAAGGCGCCGCCCGCGCCGGCACCAAGATCGCCGATGAGGCCGCTGACGGCATGGGCACCCTGGCCCGCAACATGGACAGCGCCAAGCTGCGCGGGACGCTGGAAGCCATCGGTGGTGCCTGCGGGGTCGCCTCCACCCCGGGCTCGGTTGCCAAAGTGGCCAAGGTCACGGCCGCGCCTGTGTGTGATCCCGATTTGCTGGTCAACATCCTGCGCACCGCCGATGGGTGGGACGAGGCGGTCATCGCCGGCCTCAACAAACTGGAGCGGATCGACGGCGCTGATCTGGGAGCGCTTCTGGCCCGCTATCACGACTCACCGGAGCTCCTGCAGGAATCGCTGCGGCTGATCGGACGCTATGACTTCACCGGGTGGGACAGCTCCACTGTCTCAAAATTGACAAACTACATTAGCAAAGCTGGCGGGGATGACACCGTCGAGTTCATGCTGAGCAAGATGCTAACCGGAGATGTTGATGATCTATTCAATATTCAATTTGGGAGAATGTTGGATATGCTGGGCGATGATGAACTCCTGCGAGAAATGCTATCGGCCGATGATGATATTCGGGAAGGTCTACTAGCCACCATCAGAAGAGCTGAACACCCAAAAACCCATCCTCGAAATATGCATGGAGCCAACTTTCAGATTCACAGGGGCAAGCATTATTTTAACAGCGAGCAACTTGTTTCATTTGAACAAACAAGACTAAATCTAACGCTCCTTACAGAAAATGGTCCAATCATCGAAGCAAAATATTGGCAGAAGCATACGATTCTTACCGACCTGGGAAGAGGGACTGATAGCACGCTCGTCAATCAGATCCAGCGGCACGTAGAAACAGGACGGTCGGTAGCTGTCGAGTTTGGTGAGACAGTCGAGAATGGTGTTGATCCTGCAACTATAGAAGTTCTGCGAAGGGAGTTGCTGAGGAATGGGGTTAACTTGGAGAGAGTGGATTTTGTAATCTGGGATTCACACTTATTTACCACCCCGTAGGAGGGAAGATGGTCTCCAGTAACGGCCGACTGATGCTTGCTGCTTATGATCTCCGTAAATGGCTGAATCTTGACGATTTAGCAAGACTGGTGGCGGGCGTCTGCAAGGTGGGAGGTTTCGTGCCGCTTGAGCATCTTCCTCATGGCCCAGAGGATCAGGCTAACTCGATGGATTTGGACCAAGCACTTAATCTGCTGCAAGATTCGTGGCATGAGAATCTTAAGGAATATGAAAGAGAACCTCTTCTTCCTGAAGTGGTTGGGCGAGTGTACGTTCACCTTAGGCACCCATGCCTGCAACGAGTATCAGAGAATATAGGCTTGGCAGAATATTCGTTACGGTTGACGGCAACAGAGTACGTTGAAGACTTGAAAACACTTGCCATCTCAGTAGATATGCGGCCGAGAGCAGGAGAGCCAGATTCTGGATTAGCTGAATGCGAAGAGCCCGTTGCGCAAGGCTATGTAAGAGCCGGCAAATTTCTGGCGAGTCACTTTTCACCGCTATATCTCTGGATAGCCGAAGTGGAAGATGCAGGTCTTTGGCCGCAAAGAAGCGAGATTACCTCCAATGGCCTTCCGGGGTGGTATTGGGCAACCTACGTGACGGAGCAACTGATGAAGCCCAGGGACCGGGAGATTTTGGACTCGATTGCCCCAGTGACTGTCGAGCATATCGGCGAAGGATTTTGGGTTCAAGTTACCGAACAATTTTCACTGGAGAAGGCAGAACGGTTGCAGGTGGTATCTCAGTTTGATGAGCTACTCAATCAACTCGGTCCCGCCAAGATCCACTGGAAGGCGGACTAGTAAGCCGATCAGGAACCCCTTTGGTTTCTCATAAACTGCCGGGGACTTGTCTACTGAGGGCATAAGCACCTTAACAACTGAATAGCACCCCGCTCACCCGCCGCGCCCGCGTCGGCGGCGCGCTGGGCAAGGCCACCTCCACCGTGATGGACCTTATGGGGGAATTGCTCCAGATATCTTTAAGAGAAATCTCTGAGTTCCCCTCCAGCCTCGATGAGATCGCCGACTTCGTCAGGGGCCTGTTCACCGGCACCC
>JBKHKF010000371.1:0-2969 GCA_046537745.1 Anaerolineales bacterium
CCGCGGATCCGCTGGAGGATATCGACGCCCGTCTCCGAACCCGGATGCTCGATTCGCGTTTGTGCACCATTCACGCCATCACCACACCTTCCTACCGCGGACGGTGAGGCGGTTTCTATTAAATGTTGACCGGCCCGAAGGGCCCGTGATACAATCTCGCATTGTCCGCCCCCATCGTCTAGTCTGGCCTAGGACATAGCCCTTTCAAGGCTAAGACCGGGGTTCGAATCCCCGTGGGGGCACACTTCCCCGGCGCCGCCCGGCCTAACAGGCTGGGCGGCGTCTGTGCATTGCTGCCAGGCGCTGAAAGGTGAATGATAAACTGCGATTAAGAAGCGGTCTGATGCGGCGCAACGGCCCCTCTGCCGCATCGGGAGAAGGAGAGCGAGAGATGAAATATGTGATTACTGGCGGAACTGGCCAAATTGGCAGTCGGCTTGTCCAGGATTTAGTTGAGGATGGCCACGATGTCATTGTCTTGACACGCAACCCGGAGCACCGGGAAGCGACTGTTCCAGCTGAGGCCACCCTGGCCAAGTGGGATGCTGAGAGCGCCACGGGCTGGGTCCATCACGCCGATGGAGCGGATGTGATCATTAACTTCGCCGGTGAGAATCTTTCAGGCGGCAGCTTTATTCCAAAGCGCTGGACTGGATCCATCAAAGAAAGAATTGTGAACAGCCGAATCAAAGCCGGCCATGCCGTCGTTCAAACCATCCGGGAAGCGGATCAGAAACCGGCGCTGGTAGTCCAGGCCTCGGCCTCGGGCTATTACGGGACCAACCTGGACCAGGATCCGAAAACCGAAAAGGCGCCCGCCGGCGACGACTGGCTGGCCCAAGTGTGCCAGCAATGGGAGGCCGCCACGGACGAAGTCGAGGAACTGGGTGTCCGTCGGATCATCCTGCGGACGGGCTTAATTCTGGACGATAATGAAGGTGTTCTGCCGCGACTGACACTCCCCTTCAAGCTTTTTGCCGGGGGGACCTTCGGCAGCGGTGAACAATATTACCCGTGGATCCATATCCGAGATGAAATCCGCGCCATCCGCTTCCTTATGGACATTGAGGACAGCAGCGGTCCATACAACTTGTCGGCCCCCGATCCAGCCACCAATCGGCAAATGGCGAAAGCGCTCGGCAGGGTCGTGAACCGACCGGCCTGGGCTCCTGTTCCTGCTTTCGCCATGAAGTTAGCCCTGGGTGAAGTGGCCACCCTGGTACTCGGCGGGCAGCGCATGGTCCCACAGCGCATGGAACAAACCAACTTTGAATTTAAATATGCGGAGCTGGAACCCGCCCTGAGGGATCTCCTCGGGTAGCTGATGGTAGTCCCTGGATTAAAACCATGGAATATAAACATAGGTTCAAGGTTGAGGCGCCATTAGCGGCCGTCCGGCAATTCCATCAGCGGATGGAGAGTTTTAAAGCACTCACCCCGCCGCCGATCATCGTTCAACTTCATCGGGCACCGGAGAATCCCGGCCAAGGCGATGAAATGGAGTTCACCCTCTGGCTCGGACCGCTGCCGGTCCGTTGGCTGGCCGAGTTCACCCAGGTGGACCAGGACGGGTTCACCGATCTTCAGAAACATGGCCCGTTCAAGCGCTGGGTCCACCACCATCATTTCACTTCGCAGCCGAACGGATCGACTGTGATCGAAGATCGGATTGAGGTTGAAATCGGCCTGGGCATGCTGACGCCGATTGCCGTAGGGATGTGGTTAGGACTCCCGCTGCTCTTCCTGTATCGGCAATGGCGGACTCGGCGGGCATTGGCATCAATAGTCGAGCAGCAAGCATGACCACTGTCTGGTGGATCCGCCGGGACCTGCGCCTTCACGACAATCAAGCTTTAACCACGGCCGTGAAAAGCTCCGGATCCGTTCAACCGTTGTTCATCCTTGATCCGGCTCTACTCGATTCAGACTTCGTCGGCGAGAAGCGGCTCGCCTTTCTGTTCGAAAGCCTGCGGACGCTCAGAGGGGATCTCGAAGCGCTCGGCGCCAACTTGCTGGTGAGACGAGGGTCTCCCCTTGAAGTGCTCACGCAGTTGCGCGAGGAAATCGAGTATGACCGGATCGTGGCCGAACGGGATCACACGCCATACGCACAAGCTCGAGATCGCCGGGTCGGTTCCTCCCTGCCACTGCAGCGGGTTGGCAGCACCGCCATCCGCCTCCCCGGCACAGTCCGCAAAGCCGATGACAACCCGTATGTGATCTACTCACCCTTTCGCGACCGTTGGCTTGAGCAAGCAGCGCTGACACAAGGTCAGCTGCTGCCAGTCCCGGAAAGGGTGCAGGGAACCGAGAGCGTTCCAGGTGACCCCATTCCCGATCAGCCGGCGTACAAGTTGGCCGATCATTTTCCAATCGGTGAGGAAGTCGCGCGGAACCGGTTGCAAGACTTCACAATACCGGAGGGTCCAATCGCGGATTACGACGAGCAACGGGATCAACTGGCAATGGACGGAACATCCCGGTTATCCCCCTACCTGCGCTTTGGCATCATCTCGCCGAGAGAGGCTTTGGTGGCGGCGCAGGAAGCCCAGGAACGGCAGCGATCAAGCGGAGCCCGAGAGGGCTCCCGCACTTGGATCGAGGAGCTCATCTGGCGGGACTTTTACATACATATTTTGAACTTCTATCCACGCGCTCGCAGCGGTAGCTTTCGTGAGAAGTACAAGAATCTCCCATGGCGGAATGACAAAGCAGAATTTAACGCCTGGCAGCGCGGTGAAACTGGCTATCCGGTCGTGGACGCCGGAATGCGGCAGCTGAAAACTATTGGTTGGATGCACAACCGCGCCCGCATGATCGTCGCTTCGTTTCTGGTCAAGGACTTGCTGATTGATTGGCGCTGGGGTGAGAGACATTTCATGCAGCACTTGCTCGACGGGGATCCTGCCGCCAACAATGGCGGCTGGCAATGGACTGCCGGCACCGGCACCGACGCTGCGCCCTACTTC
>JBKHKF010000372.1:0-2962 GCA_046537745.1 Anaerolineales bacterium
GCGTCGCCCTGGCTGAGCTTGATTATTCCAAAGCGGGAGAGAAACGGTGTCGAATTCGAAAATGTCGAAGAAGAACGCTGCTGAACGGGCCCAGCAGCTCCGCCAGGAGCTGTGGGAGCACAACTACCACTACTACCAGAAAAACCAGGCCATCATCAGCGACGCCGAATATGATGCGCTATTTCACGAGCTGAAGCAAATCGAGGCCGATTACCCTGACCTGCTCACGCCGGATTCGCCGACCCAGCGCGTCGGCGGCACAGCCGCCGAGGGCTTTGCCCGGGTTGACCATCCTGTGCCAATCTTAAGCCTTGGAAACGCCTATTCCGCTGAAGATGTTCAAGATTGGTACGAACGTATCCTGCGATTGGACTCCCGAGTCGCCGATACTGATTTCACCGTGGAACCAAAGCTGGATGGGTTGACGGTTGTCCTTCACTATCATGGAGGGATTTTTTCGCTGGGAGCTACCAGGGGTGACGGCGATTTCGGGGAGGATATTACCCGTAACCTTCGAACTGTTCGGACACTGCCGCTCCGGGTCCCAACTCAACCAGAATCGAAGATAGAAGCTCCCGAGCGCCTTGTCGTCCGGGGCGAGGCGATCATCTTTCAATCCGAGTTTGAGGAGATGAACCGCAGACTGGAGGAGCTGGGAAAACGGACCTACGTCAACCCCCGCAACACCGCTTCAGGTGCGCTTCGTCAGCTGGATCCAGGGCTGACGGCTGAGCGACCAATACGGCTTCTGGTCTATGCCATCGTAGAGTGCAGCGACCCCTTGCCAGACAACCAGTGGGAACAGCTCCAGTATCTGAGAGAATTGGGCTTTCCGGTGGTGGGGGAATCGTTGCTGGCGGGGGATCTCGACGAGGCCATTCGGGCAGTAAAGGATTTAGAAAAGAAGCGGCATGATCTGCCATACGAGGTTGATGGCGCCGTTATAAAAGTCAATAATCTGGAACTTTCGGAAGCGCTGGGTGTTGTAGGCAAGGATCCCAGAGGGGCGGTTGCTTATAAATTCCCAGCCGAGGAGGTATCAACACAGCTGCTGGATATCAAGGTGAACGTCGGCCGTACGGGCGTGATTACGCCATACGCCGTGCTTGAGCCAGTTCAGGTCAGCGGTGTGACGGTGCGGCAGGCGACGCTGCACAACTTTGACTTTATTGAGGAGAAGGATATCCGCCTGGGTGACCGTGTGATGATCAAACGGGCTGGTGAGGTCATCCCTTACGTCATCGGGCCTATTGAAGCGGCGCGTTCAGGCGACGAATCCCTCTACCAGCCTCCCGATCGCTGCCCCTCCTGCAATGAGCTGTTGGAGCGAGTGGAGGGGGAAGTGGCCGTATTCTGCGTAAACTCGGCTTGCCCGGCGCAGCTCGTCCGGAATCTGGAGCACTTCGCTTCACGTAACGCCATGGATATCGAAGGTCTCGGCATCCGGGTGGCCGATCAGCTGGTGAAAGCCGAGATGGTTGAGGATGTCGCTGATCTGTTCAGCCTGACAGAGGAGGATCTGTTGGAGCTGGAGGGATTCGCCGAGCGAAAGGCGGAAAACTTGGTGGCGGCGATCGCGGCTGCCAGGGAGCGCTCTCTGAATCGACTGATCGCTGCCCTTGGCATCCGAGGCGTGGGGGACACTGTTGCCAGCGATCTGGCAGTCCATTTCGGCAATCTCAAAGCCTTGGAGAATGCAGATCGGGAGCAGCTTGAGGCGATCGGAGGCATCGGGCCCAACCTTGCCACGGCCATCGTTGATTGGTTTGAGCGGGATCGTAACCAGAAAATCCTGGACAAGCTGCGTCAGGCTGGCGTTTGGCCTGAATATGATCGTTCGGTGCAGCCGGCGGAACCACAGACGCTGGAAGGCCTGACCTTCGTCATTACCGGTACGCTGCCAAACTGGACCCGGGAGGAAGCCAGGGGCTTCATCGAAGCCCACGGTGGCCGGGTTACCGGCAGCGTTAGCGGCCGGACGGACTATCTTGTGGCGGGTGATTCTCCTGGATCAAAGCTCGACAAGGCTCACGAGCTTGAGGTGGAGATCCTGGAAGAAGAGGCATTGAGGAGCCTGGCGCAAACCAGCTGACCCCTGCACAAGGTCTCATTATGAAGAAAGCTTTCCAGGCCGATTAGAGAGTTGAGTGTCTTCGAAGCAATAAAGCATTGCCCCTGGGGGCAATGCTTTATCAACTTGCAGCCATCGATCGCGGGGCTTATTCCTCTTTTTTCATTTTGCTACGCATTGCTTTACCAGCCGCGTAGCGATGAATTTGGCGAACCAGTTCGGCTCGCTCGGGTTGCCCGGATTGTTCCAGGCGGGAGGCAGCTCCCATCAGCGAACTCAGCAGCTGGTCGTCCACCAGCTCCGGTGATTGATCGACCGCTTGTTTTGCCGTCTCCAGGTCCTCTGCGTCCAGGAGCCGTTGGGCCAGTCTCAGCGAAGGCGGAAGAGATTCCTCGATGACCGCATTGAGTCGCCGCTCAATCTCCTCCAGCCGTTCGATGACCTCTTGATTTCCTTTCTCGCGGGCTGATACCAGATTGGCCTGGAGCGTTCCCAGGAACAGCTCATCCACCATGGGCAAGACGGATTGGATGGCCTGGTCGAGGTCATCGGCCTCGATCAGGGAGCGGAGCAGGTTGGCAGCCTGGATCGCCTGGGCTTGCTGGGCTTCATCGATCTGCTGCGTGATCTCGAGGACCTGTTCGCGGAGTTCCTGGAGCTGCTGTTGTGCCTCGCCTTGTGCTCCGTCAATGCGCTCGCTCAGGATCTCAAAAAAGCGGTAATCCATGGCCGGCCGCGTCAGGTTAACCAACGCCAACAGCCGATCCTCATTGGGGGCTTCGATCAGCAAGTCCAGCAACCGTTCGCGGGTTAGCTCCTCGCCGATCTCCTGCAGGCTCTCGGCGGCCGCCCGGATTTCGGCTTCCTGGGCCTGGATCTGCTGGCCGACAC
>JBKHKF010000036.1:0-12848 GCA_046537745.1 Anaerolineales bacterium
GATCCAAGCCGCAATGAAAGCTGATGACCGAGCACGATCGGCAGGTCGCAGATTCTCGAGATTGCTTCTCGCGCCCGCAGCTCGTGTTCCGGGTTGAGTGGACTGAAGTAGCTTGAGATTGCCAGCGCATCCACCTGGTCCTTGATCTCCGTCACTTTTGCCAGCAAATCAGGCAGGTCCAGGGGTTCCTTTTGCTGCCCGTGGAGGTCGTGTCCCCCCGCGAAATAATGGAATTGAGGTGTGGCGAATCTACCTGCCAGCTTGAAGGACGCGATAAGCTCCGGGTCGTAGCCAATAAGCAACAAGCCGACACGCTTGCCCTTCCCCTCGGCGATGGCGTTGGTGGCAAGCGTAGTTGAAATGGAGACCAGCCGCACCATTGCAGGATCTTCAATGCGGATCTTTTCAATTACTCGCTCGATGCCGATGGAGAAATCGCGCTTCGTTGTCAGGCTTTTGTAGCTGGCAAGGATGCGCCGGCTGCTATAGTCCATGAGCACGCCATCGGTGTACGTTCCACCGGTGTCGATGCCGAGCACCAATGCTCTGGCGCCGGCTTCTCTCGCGCTCTCATCCTCCGGCGCCGCGCCTACTTTTGAGACAATACCCACGCCAAAATCCCAGGTCAAACCGTGCCAAGGGGGCAGGAACTCTCCTGCCCCCTGCTTCCCCTAACCGCATTTTTAACTTCACGCGCACTAAACAAACATGTCCAGTTCAAGCTCTTCGCCTTTATGCCGTTCGTCGGCGAGTTCACAGATTCGCTTGAGTTCTTTAAACATCGCCTCGTCCATCAGAGGCTCGGGTTCGGCGTCCAGAATTTCAAGCACCCGATCATTGACTCGCTCGTGGTATTTCTTGCTTCCACCGAGCTCCCAGTTCTCAAAATTCTGGCGGTCGATCATCTTGGGGCGCCATATATCCTTTTTAAAGCGGGAGTACGTGTGATCATGGTCAAGGAAGTGGCCACCTGGACCCACTTGGTCCATGACATCCAGACCAAGCTCGGCGTCGTCCACTTTGACCCCGCGGAGGACGCGCTTGACCATGTCGATAATCTCATCGGCTGCCACCATCATCTCTGGCGAACTCGTGAGCCCCTGTTCCAGATAGCCGACGTCGTGGATCATGTTGCCGCCCGAGAGTGCGGCGGTGGCAATATTCATCGTCGCTTCCATGGCCGCTTGCTCATCAAAAAGCTTTGAGTCGGAGCAGCCAGCCGTCTCGTACATCGGCACGCCCAACCATTTGGTGATCTGCGTGTAGGCCGCGCTGAGCAGCGCCATCTCAGGGGAGCCGTAACAGTAGACCGTGGTCAGCATATCCATATTGGACATCAGGCCGCCGATGATCATCGAAGCGCCTGGCTTGCGCAGTTGGCTGAGCACGATACCGAAGAGGCTTTCGGCCAGCGCCTGAACGGCCGTGCCGGCAAGAGTCGTCGGGGAGGTGGCTCCCGCCAGCGGGCAGGGTGTGTAGACGAACGGAATATTATGATCACAGCAGAAGAGCAGCTTCTGAACCACCTCTTCGGAGTGGCTCAAGGGTGAAACAGGCTCGATGTACAGCGAGAAAATTGGGCCCTTCTTCCACTCTTCAGAGCCCCCCACCCGGATTTTTGCCATTTCCAGTTGGTCGTTGAGGCCGTCCAGATCCACCGCTGTGATGTTAATCGGCTTGCTCGTCCCCTCGAGCATGGCCAGGTACTGCCAGCGATCGTAAGTGCCCACCGCCACATCCTGGACGATGCCGAGCGACATATGGAAGTCGATGTTGGGCAGCGCCTGCGCCAAGCGGGCGAAGTTCTTCACATCTTCATACGTTGCTCGACGGCGCTCGCCGCTGCGCGGATCCAGGGTGAAAGGCGTATCCGACCCCGGCCCAAAGTAAATTTGGTCCTTGTACAGCTCCATCTTGTGCTCGCGATCGGGGCCGATCACCACTACTTTTCGCGGCAGGGTGGACAGCGCCCTATCCACCATCCAAGGTGGAATCTTCACCAGGCTGCTGTCGTCGGTGGTGTCCTCCACGATGGCGCCGCCTGCGTGGGCCAACTCGACCCCTTCAGGCTCATAGACCCGCACACCCGTTTCATAAAGCACGCTCAAGGCCGCGAAATAAATCGCCTCGATTTCCTCTTCGGTGAGAACCTCGAAGGTGGGCGTAGCATTTACGCGATAGTTGGTTTTCTTGACCTGCATGCTGCGCTCTCCTATCCAGTGCCGGTTAGGTCTGCTTCAACCGACCGGTCATCTCGTGTGATGAATTGACTCTGCTTCAGTTCCCCGCCTGGTGGAACCACAATGAAATCGGCGTTGGCTTCTCCTCGCTCTGCCGCCATCTCGACCAGGCGCCGAACGTAGATATCCGATCCCAGAATTTCTTCGTATCTCATACCCCAGCGCTGGCAGAATTCAGCCACCGCCAGCGCTTGCGGCCGGTACTTCTCCAAATCCGCCTGGCTGTGCGCGACCAGCACCAACCGCTTGTAGTGCTGATACTGCTGATCCATCAGCCATTCGGCTTCCTTCTCGCCAAACCGTTCACGGTACTCCTCGAATTCGGACAGGGGGTTGCTCCCCGATTCGAGCCAACCCTTGGTCAGATAGTAGGTACCCGGCTCGGATTCAAACTCCTGAATGTACCGCTGGTAGGATCCCAGCAGGATGGCAATGCAATCGTCAGCCCGTGAGATCAGCAGCCTATGCGGACCGGCCTTGATCCCATCCAGCCCGTTGCCGCAGAGCCCGTAGCCAAGCATCACCAGGCTGGGCTGCTCCAATTTGTCAATTTCCTGCTGGACGGCATGGGTTAGCTTGGCCGGCACGCGATGCAAGCCATAATCCAGGAACGTGATTTGCTCGGCCAGCTCGGCGGGCAGATGCTGATCAAGCAAACTCTCGAAGACTCGACAGGCGATGACGACAAGAGGCCTGGATGCCTTTTCACTCATCGGCCCACGCTCACAAAGTTACACATCACTCAGAATTACCTCCCTCTACCTCAAAAGCCCATGCGGAGGTCATCAGGAGGAGACCAGCCGTTTGGCCAGCTCACTGCCAGCGACCGCGTTGGAGCCGTATCCGTCCGCGCCAATCCGATCAGCAAACTCTTGATCCACCGGCGCGCCACCAACGATAATCTTCACCTGATCCCGCAGTCCCGCCTCTTCAATGACTTTGATGGTCTGGCCCATCGAGCGCATCGTAGTTGTCAGCAGCGCGGACATACCAACGATATCAGGTTTGTGCTCTTTGATGCCCTCGACAAATGCCTCCGGAGGGACGTTAAACCCTAGATTGATCACCTCAAAGCCGGAGCCTTCGCACATCATGCCTACCAGGTTCTTGCCGATATCATGCAAGTCGCCCTTCACCGTTCCCAGCAGAATCTTGCCGATAAGCTTGACGTTGGCCTTGGTCAATTCCGGTCGCAGCAGCATAAGCCCGGCCGACATAGCATCGGCGGACATCAGCACTTCGGGAACGAACATATCACCGCGCTTGAAGCGCGCGCCCACCTCATTCATCCCGACGATCATTCCGTTATCAAGGATCTCTTTGGGGGCCAAGCCATCATCCAGCCCTTGCTGAACCAGCTTCACTGTGGCTTCGGCATCACCTTCCAAAATCGCGGTAGAGAGCTTCTCCAGAACATCGCTCATGATAAATATCTCCTCGGCGAACCTTTCGTATCCTCGGCTAGGCGGGTTCTTTGACGCGGTCCTCAGCCTTCGCCAGAACCTCTTGAATGACCTCTTTTGTCTTCTCTTTGATGGGCGACGGTTCGTGACTGGCCAGGATATCCTGCGCCCGGCTGATGACACGTTCAGACATCCGCTGCCCACCCATCATCTCCCATTCCTCGTAGTTGCGGCGATCACAGAGGTTGGGATACCAAAATTCTGTCTTGTAATGTCGGCGCGTGTGTTCCTCCCTCAAGTAGTGACCGTTAGGCCCGACGTTCTTGATCACATCCGTAGCCAGTGTATCCTCGTCAACCTTAATGCCCCGGGTGATGCGGCGGGCATAACCGATGGCTTCATCCATCATGACCAACTGGAAGATCGAGCCGGTCATCGCGCTTTCTGTGTAGCCGACATCGTGGGTCAGGTCGCCCCCGCTCAGCGCCGAGAAGAACACCGACATGGATCCCTCGATGGCAGCCTGTTCGTCCAGCGCCTTGGAGTCGGTGCAGCCGCCAGTTTGCCACAGCGGCAGGCCGGCGTAATGAGCCAACTCGGTGACACCTGCCATCATCAAGGACAGCTCCGGCGCACCGTAGGCCAGGATCATGCTGCTCATATCCATCACCGACAGCACCCCTCCCATGAAGAAGGGCAACCCGGGAGAAATCGTCTGGGCAAGCACAAGTCCCATCCAGGATTCGGCCGCTGCCTGCACGATAATCCCGGCAGGGGTTACCGGGGCTGTCCCACCTGCGATGGGGCATGGTGTGAAGATGAGCGGCACTCGATGCCGGGCGGCGAAGAGCAGCTTATCGACCGCCTCGAAGGTGCTTACCAACGGCGAGAGCGGCTCGCAATAATGCACATAGTTGGGCCGGATCTCGAACGCCTCCTGCCCACCGGCTTCGGCTATCGCGATCTCATGAATCCCCTCCGAATCGAATCGATCGTAAGACCAGGCCACAATCGGCTTCGAGGTGTTTGGGAACATACCGGCGAACTCATAGAGTGCGCCGAGATCGTGGTGGACGTCATCGACCGTGCCCAACGATTCACAGAAATCGATGTTGGGCAACGCGTCGACGGTGCGCGCCACCAGCGGAACATCCGACTTGACGTAAGGCCGGCGCTCCATGGTTTCCACATCGATGAAATTCGGACACGTCGGCCCTGGGCCAAAATGAGCGCGACCGGGACCAATGTGAATATCATGCTCGGGATTTCCGTCCCGCGCGAACAGGGTGAAAGAACGAGGAGCCAGCCGGAGCGCCTCCTTCACCATATATGAGGGCAGGCGCACGCGGAGATCGTCCACGTTGGCGCCCGCTTCCTCCAGAATCTCCCGGGCCTCCTCATGATGGACCTCGAGACCGGTAACTTCCAGGACATGCAGCACACTATTGAACAGTTCTTCCAGTTGATCCTCGGAGAGCATCCGGAATTGAACTCCCGAGTTCACTCGATAATTGGCTCTCACAGAATTGCCTCTCTTTCGGTCGCGTCGGCCGTCACATTCAGCAACAGGTATTTCTCTCTCGTCCTCAGGCCGCTCCCACCATTCGCTTGGCGGTATCGGCGGCGCCTGCCGCGTTGGATGCATAGGCATCGGCGCCAATCTGGTCGGCGAAATCCTGGGTGACTGGTGCCCCGCCGATGAACACTTTAACCTGATCGCGCACACCTGCTTCTTCCAGCGCGTGAATGGTGTGCTCCATCGCCCGCATGGTGGTGGTCAGCAACGCGGACATTCCCACAATGTCCGGGTTGGATTCCTTGACGGCTTCGACAAATTGCTCGGGTTCGACATCCTTTCCCAGATCCACAACGTCAAAGCCGGCACCTTCGCACATCATGCCCACCAGGTTCTTGCCGATATCGTGAAGGTCACCCTTGACGGTGCCCAGTACTACCGTGCCCACCATCTTGGTGTTCGATTCGGCCAGGATCGGTCGGAGGATCGACATGGAGGTCTGCATCGTCTTGGCCGAGCGGAGCACCTCCGGCACAAACATATTGCCGGCTTTAAACTCCGCGCCAACGTGATCCATGCCCGGCATCAAGCCGTTGTCCAGGATCTCCTTCGCTGAAGTCCCTTCATCCAGGGCTTGTCGCGTCAGTTCCTCCATCTGCTCCATTCTTCCCTCAATCACGAGGGTGGACATCTTCGAAAGGGTGTCACTCATGATGATGATCCTCCTGCCTCTTTTTCTTCATTTTTGGATTCACTCAACCCCACTTCTGGACATCGGATATTTACAGCCACTGCTTTATGGTTCGGTGGAATGATTCAATATGCAGCCGCATCCCCTCCTCCGCGCGCTTTGGATCGCCGACCTCGACAGCCTCAAGCAAGTCGAGATGGGCGGCCACATCGATATCTTGGGCGTCCACATAGCGCAGCGCCATATTCCACACTCGCTGGGATAGATCGTAATAACGGGCAATCTCCCATTCCAGGAATCGGTTGTGAGCTCCTCGAGCTAACGCCATGTGAAAGGAACGGTCCACACTGAACAAGGATCTTAAATCCGCTTGCGCCATCGCTCTATAATCCTCAGCCAGTGCTCTCATCCTGGCAAGCTGATCGGGTCTCATCCGTTCAGCCGCCAGCGCCGCGCTGAGCGACTCCAGTTCAATACGAACCTCGTAAATTTCCGTCAAATCGGTGATGGAAATATCCGCGACATGCATGCCTCGATGCGGCAGCGCCACCACCAGATGTTCAGCCTCAAGCCTTTTCAGCGCCTCTCGAATCGGGGTTCGCCCGATCTGCAGCTCCTGGCTGAGCGCCCCCTCGCGAATAGCCGTGCCGGGGCTCATGGTGATGGAGAGAATACGATCTTTGATTTGACGGTACGCGCGCTCCGATTCAGTCTTGTTCATAAGGCCACCATTCTGGACGACCAGTGATCAGCCCTCTGCCTCCTGCTTTTCACGCTGGCGATAGGCCTTTATCCAACGCATGCCGTAATCATCGCGGCCCATCGAAAGATCGGCCGCTAGAATGGCGGTGCGCACTTCTTCCACCATCGGATTGGTGATGGGGCAGGTCAAACCCGCGTGAATACCCATGGCAATAAAGGTGCTGTTGATGTACTTCCGGTCCGGTAGACCAAACGAGATGTTGCTGGCGCCCATGGTCACGTTGACGCCGAACGCAGCTACGACTTTCTCGATGGTGTCGAGCGCGATCCGGCCCGCATTGCTGTCGGAGCCCATGGTCAAGGCCAGCGGATCAATGATCACGTCCTCCGCCGGGATGCCCAATGCAGCCGCCCGCTCCAACAATTTACCCGCCACCCTGAGCCGATCCTCCGCCGTCTCTGGTATCCCGTCATCGTCCATGCACAGCCCAATGACAGCTGCGCCGTGCTCCTTCACCAGTGGGAGAATGCTTTCCATTGAACGCTCTTCCCCATTGACCGAGTTGACTAAAGCTTTACCTTCATAAAGACTGAGCGCGCGCTCAAGCGCCTCGGGGTCAGCCGTGTCAATGCAGAGCGGGACATCGGTCACCTCGAGCACCGTGTTCATCACCTGCTCCAACAGGTTCGGCTCATCTGCGCCTGGTACACCAGCGTTCACGTCCAGTATTTTTGCGCCGGCTGCCACTTGATCTTCGGCGTCCTTGCGCACCTGATCAAAATCCCCCGCTTTGAGCGCGGCCAACACCTTCTTGCGCCCCGTCGGATTGATGCGCTCCCCGATCACAACGGTGGGATTCGCCCGATTGATCTCAACCGTTTGGCTCTTGGAGCTCACGGTTGTTGTCAGGTTTTCAGTCATTGTTCACCTCGATTGCAATGGCGGGTTCCATGGATCCGGTAAAAGCGTGTTTCCTCAATCGATTTAATGTCAGTATTGATATATATCCCTATTCTGCAGGTCTGGCACCTAGGTTGACTTCATCGTGCCGGCTGCCGGCCGCACGGCTGGCTCTTTCGAGCGGCCGATTCGCTCCACGACAGACTCATATAAATTGGCGACACCTCCTGGATAGAAGATCATGACCAGGATCAAAAGCAATCCGTAGAGCACCAGGTGTAAACCTGGCAGCTCAGTCAGATTGGAGCGCAAGAACTCCATCAAAAAGATGAAGGGGAATGCGGTGAAGGCGCCGCCCCAGATGCTGCCGCGGCCACCGACATAGGCAATGGCCAGCACTTCGACGGTATGGGAGGTGTGCATAATTTGAGGCGTCAAAATGCCATAGTAGTGCGCGTAAAAACCACCCAACCAACCGGCAAAGGCGCATTGAACCGTGAAGTTGAAAACGCGGTAGAAAGTCGGGTTGATACCAGAAGCCTGGGCCGCGTCCAGATTTTGACCCAGCGCTTTAAAGGCAAGCCCGATGTGAGATCTTGTAATGTAGCGCAGCACGAAGTACGTCACCAGCAGCATGACCACAATAATGTAAAAATAGGGCAGATTCGAGGAGGTCCTCAGGTAGGTGGGCGAATTGAGGCCCTGCGGACCGCGAGTGATGTCGGTCAAATTGCGCGCCAGGCCCAGCAACGCCAGCCCGACAAACCAGGACATCAAGGCCGCGAAAATGCCCCGCAGCCGCAGCGTCAATACACCGGTGATAAAACCGAGCGCGGCCGCCGGGATTACGCCGAGGAAGGTCCCAATCCAGGGGGAAATTCCGAACTCCACCGCGAGCAGGGCCGAGGTGTAAGCGCCGACACCAAGGAAAGCGGCAAAGCCGAAGTTGACAACGTTGATATAGCCGGTGGTGAAATCAAAAGCCACAGCCTGGGCCGCGATTAAGGCCGCGCCGATCAACCAGCGCAGCAAGTGCTCCTGGTTGAAAGGAGGGATGAATGGCAGCGCAAAGAGCAAGATAATCACGATCACGCCGTGAAGATTCACCCCAAATTTATGCGAAAGATCTCGCAAGCGGTCAGCCGGACCCCTTGGGTCGAACTCGTAAACCGTCTCCGCCTCGGCCGAATTAATGCCTTTATTGTTCATGAATACCTTTGACCTCACTTCCGAACAAGCCGGAGGGTTTGATAAGCAGGATCAACATGACAAATGCCGTGGGAATGACATCCTCCCAACCTGGACCAATGTAAAAACCAGTCAGCGTTTGCAGCAGTGCCACCAAAAAGCCGCCGACTAAGGCCCCGGCCACGTTACCCAGGCCGACCAGGATGACCACATACCAGGCAATGTACAGGGGCTTTAGGCCTACGGTGGGATAGGAGGGGAACATAAAGAGCAAACTGGCGCCGGCCAGTGCTGCCAGTGCGCTGCTTAGGGACATGGTCAGCACCTGAATGCGGTTCAGATTAATGCCCACCATCAGCGCACCAGTCTCATCCTGGGAGACAGCGCGCACTGCCCGACCCACCCGGGTGCGGTCCAAAAAGTACCAGAAGCCAGCCATCACAACCATGGCCAGAACAAAGACGACGACGCGCTCCACCGAAACAGATATTCCAAATATTTGCAGCGGCGGGGCTTGCCAATAATGGGTGATTCCTTTGAAGTTCGTCCCAAAGAGAAGCTGGGCTCCATTGATCAGGATGACCGAGACGCCCACGGTGAGCAGGAAGGTGTTCATGATCCACTGCTCTTGCGTCCGGACCCGAAGCGGCTGGAAGACCAGTTTTTCTAAGATGACACCCATCACACCACCAACAATGGTGGCGGCGATAATCCCTAAAAAGGGAGCCACCACTGCCAATACGGGGGTGGGATTTGTCTTCAAATAGGCCGAGATGGGTGTAAAAACAAAATATCCCACCAGGGTCCCCACCATAAAAAACTCGCCGTGGGCAAAATTGACAACATTCATCACGCCGAACACCAACGAGAGGCCGGCGGCCAACAAGGCCCACATGCCTCCTGTCACGATGGCGTTGACCAGCGTGAATGGACCCGCGTATATGGTGGAAATGACAGCGATGACCAGGGCGAAGACAATCGTAAGCCCCGCCGCCGAAGTCACCCGTTCAATAAGCCGATCGACCAGGCCACTCTGCTTGCTCACAGCTTGTGCCATCAACCTAACTCCTGTCGCTCGCCGTTTCTTATCATGTCAACCACAAAATTAAATTCCGAGGTAGGCAGACTGAACATGGGAGTTCCTCCGCATCTCCTGGCTGGGTCCTTCCATGACAATCCGACCATTTTCCAGCAGGTAAGCTCGATCCGTGATTTTGAGGGTGGTGTTCACGTTTTGCTCCACCAGCAGCAGAGTCATGCCCCGCTCCTGCAGGAGTTTCAAAGTCTTGAAAACACTCATGGTCAAATTGGGCGCCAGGCCCAATGAAGGCTCGTCCACCAGCAGCAATTGGGGGTTGGACATCAGGCCACGACCGATTGCCAACATCTTGCGTTCGCCGCCGCTCAACGTCCCTGCCAGCTGATTTTTCCGCTCCCTCAACCGCTCAAACAAACCGTAGACAAACTCAAGCGATTCCCGCTGGGCCTCTCGATCGATGATGGTATAAGCGCCAAGCAGCAGATTCTCTTCGACCGACATATCAGTGAATAAGTTCAAGCTCTCCGAAATGTAGCTGATGTCCTTGGTGCTGCTCACCTCATTGGCCGGCAAGCCGTTGATGGCCTCGCCCTTCAGTTCAATGCGACCCACCGTCGGCTTAATCAGACCGGCAATGGACCGCAGTGTGGTGCTTTTGCCAGCGCCATTTGGCCCGAGCAAGGCGACAAATTCCCCCTGCTCCACTTCCAGTGAAACTTCCCATAGCACCTGCAGGAAGCCGTAACCAGCATTGATATCAGATACTTTCAGCAATTTGTCCTCCTTCACACCAGTCCACAGCTTGAAGAATAAGTCGACCCAGCTGGATCACAAGCCAGTCAACCAGTGCCGGGCGGGCGCCATTAATCAACGGTTTCCTCGCCCAGATAAGCCTCCGTTACCTGCTTGTCGCGACCGATCTCCTCGGGTAGCCCCTCCGCAATCTTGCGGCCATAATGCAGCACCATGACCCGATCGCACAGGCCCATTATGACCCGCATAATATGTTCGACGATCAGGATGGTAACGCCACTCTCATTGATCTTGCGAATAATTTGCATCAAATCTTCCAACTCGCCGGTGGTCAGACCCGCCGCCACCTCATCGAGCAGGAGCAATTTCGGTTCACTGGCCAGGGCACGAGCCAGGTCAAGCCGCTTAAGTTGAACCGTATTCAAGGTATTGGCAGGCGAAATGGATGGCATCGGAAAATCCACGAAATCCAGCATATCCTGCGACCACTGGGCGGGATTAAATACATTGGAGCGCTCATTGCCAAAAACTGTGGCCACCATCACGTTCTCCAGCGCGGTCAATTTTGGAAAGGGCTGGGAAATTTGAAAGGTCCGGCTCATGCCGGCCTTGCACAGCACATCGGCGTTGTAGCCGGTCATCTTCCTGCCCAAAAAGCTGACGACACCGTCATTGGGTTTCAGGTTGCCGGCGATGGAATTTAGCAACGTGGTTTTGCCAGCGCCGTTGGGGCCGATGAGGCCAAAAATTTCACCTTCTCTAATGGATAACGAAACATCATTGACCGCGACCAAGCCGCCAAAGCGCTTGGTTAAGTCTCGAACCTCAAGAATTGGGGGCATATTCTCCGCCTTGATTATCGCGAGCGCTGACGCCGGTGCGCGGCCGCCAGCGGCTCGAGGGGGAGGCTTTCGCCTCCCCCTCTTGAACTCATACGCCCAGTTACGGGAGCATCAAATCTGATTCAGCGATTGACTCGGGCCAGATGTAGGTGGCCTCGCCATCCATATACTGCAGCACCGGGAAGGTGTAGTATTCCCCACCGATCAATGGATCTGGCGGTTCACTGAAGTTGTATTCCTGCATGACGATGGCGCCATCTTCGGCCGTGAAGGTCAACTCGCCCGTCCAGACTTTGTCCTGGACAGTCTGGTAGACGGCTTCGCTGCTGAGCTCACCCTGATCTTCGAAGGTGGTCTGCAGGACCTTGATGAAGAAGTTCGTGCCATCGTAGGATAGGCCGCCCGAGGAGGGGCTTGGCTGTAAGCCGCTGCGCTCCTCGAAGTCCACCGCGAATTGCTGTGAGGCTTCGGTGGCCCAACCGGGGATCTGATCCAACACATAATTGGATGAATCACCCGTTAGCTCGTACCATTCGCCCACCCAGCCGAGGCCATCGGCGATGATTAGCGATTCCAGGCCCACTTCATCCGCCTGCTTAATGAAAGCGGAGATCTGCGGCGGAGCGGTGCTGGTACCGGCGATCAGTGCCGGATTGGATGCCTTGAAGCGGTTGAGCACCGAATAGAACTCGGTCTGCTCGAGCGGCACATACTGGCGATCGATGATCTCCCAGCCAGCCTCTTCAAGCTGCCCGGCGATACCATCGCCGAAGCTGCGGCCCCAGTCGGTGTCCTCACCGTAGATCGCGGCCGTCTTGGCCTCCGGCGTCCAGACTCCGTCGGCGATGGCATCCTCCAGCGTGCTGACGTAGTTCGCGCTCAGCTTGACCGGGGTCGGCCAGCCTTTGGCAGCCCAGTAACCGTAGGTCTCGGGGTCAGATTCAAACTTCTCGTTAACGACCTCGGTGGCACCAAAGCCGAAGAAGTGCGGCACCTGGTGCTTGGCGGTCACTTCCATGACGGCCACGGAAACGGAGCTGTGCCAGTTAAGCACACCGGCCTCAACGCCGTCCTGCACCACCGCTTCTTCGTACGCACGGGTCGCCCGTTCGGGATCGGATTGTGAATCGATCCATACGACTTCAATGGTATAGTCGCCGATCTGATAGTCGATGGCTTCGAGAGCCATCTCAGCCGAAGTGCGGAATTCCTCACCGGTGCGGGCGCTTGGGCCGGTGAAAGGACCGAGAACGCCGATGGTGAAGGTCATATCCTCCATCGGTTCTTCTTCCTCTTCTTCCATCGGCTCTTCCTCTTCAACTTCTTCCTGCTCTTCTTCTACCTGCACTTCTTCCGTCTCGGGGGCTTCTTCCTGTGCAGGCGGCGCCGGCGCGCATTGAACCAATAGCAGCGCGCTGATCACCAAAAGGGCAAACAACGTAAAGCGTTTGGATCTCATCAGAGTGCTCCTCCAAAATTGTTGGGTCGTGTTGGTGCTGAATCTCTCGCTTCCCATCACAACCTGCTGCCTCGTGTCATGGCTGGGATCTTCGTCGGCTCCGCGAACCACCTC
>JBKHKF010000373.1:0-2953 GCA_046537745.1 Anaerolineales bacterium
GGATAGTTCCCGCCCCATCGCTGATTCACGGTGAGGGAACAGGCGGACCCCTCCGTCAAAACTCATCCCATTGGCCAAATTGACACTCAAAATCCGCTATGGTATAAAGCGACCATTACAATAGATACCCCTTATCCAGAGAGGTGGAGGGACCGGCCCGTTGAAGCCTCGGCAACCTACCAGGGTGGCGTTTGGTGTGGTGCCAACTCCGGCAGAACGAAGGATCTGGAAGATGAGAGGGTGGCTGCTGAGCTGTGCTTTGATGCCCCTTCTCCCTGAGAAGGGGTTTTGATTTCCTGGGAGGTACGTTCATGTCAACAACCTTTATGACCTCGGAGAAGGTCCTTTTCACCTCTGAATCGGTGACCGAAGGCCATCCGGACAAGATGTGCGACCAAATCTCCGATGCGGTGCTGGACGCCTGCCTGGAGCAGGATCCAAAATCCAGGGTGGCCTGTGAAGCCGCGACAAAAACCGGCTTCGTTCTCCTGCTTGGTGAAATCACTACCGAAGCCTTCGTTAATTTTGATGACCTGGTGCGCAAAGTGGTCAACGAGATTGGCTTTGACAGCAGCGAGAAGGGCTTTGACGGCAACACCTGCGGCGTGCAGGCTGCTATCGCCAGCCAGAGCGGTGACATCGCCCAGGGGGTCGACCAGGCCTTGGAAACCCGCGAGGGCGAGATGACCGAGGAAGAAGTCGCCTCCATCGGCGCCGGCGATCAGGGGATGATGTTCGGATATGCCTGCAACGAAACCGATGTCTATATGCCGCTCCCCATTCACCTGGCCCATAAGCTGACTCGTCGCCTGGCGCTGGTGCGCCGCGAGCGCATCCTGCCCTGGGTGCGCCCGGACGGCAAGGCTCAGGTAACCATCGAATACAGTTACGGCAAGCCAGTGCGGGTGGATACGGTGCTGGTGAGCACCCAGCACGCGCCCGAAATTGAGTATGAGGACATCCGGCAGGGGATCATCGATGAGGTGATCACGCCGACTTTGCCCGCCGATATGGTGGATGAGGATTTGAAAATCTACGTCAACCCCACCGGCCGCTTCGTCGTCGGAGGGCCCATGGGGGACGCGGGTGTAACCGGTCGCAAGATCATCGTGGATACCTATGGCGGAATGGGCCGCCATGGCGGTGGCGCTTTCAGCGGCAAGGACGCGACCAAGGTGGACCGGTCGGGCGCCTACGCCGCGCGCTGGGTGGCCAAGAATATCGTGGCTGCTGGTCTGGCCGAGCGCTGCGAGATTCAAGTCGCCTACGCCATCGGGGTCGCCTCGCCGCTTTCCATCCATGTGGAGACCTTTGGCACCGGCAAACTCGACGAAGAGACGCTGGCTGAACTGGTCAAGGAACAGTTTGACCTCAGGCCGGGCGCCATCATTCGGGATCTGGGTTTGCGCCGGCCGATCTACCGACAGGTGGCGGCCTACGGCCACTTCGGGCGGGATGACCTGGACCTTCCCTGGGAGCGCCTGGACAAGGTCGAGGCGCTGCGACAGGCCGCCGGCCTCGAACAAATTGCAGTCTAAGTTGATGGTCGGGCAATTGGAAAGATTTTGACTTTCTCCATGGCGCCAGCATATAATTCGACGGGCCTTGGCTGGGAAGCTAGATCCACATTGGCCCCTTGAACAGCGCCAGACCGTGGTTGGCCGCGGTCGAGATGGATGATATTAAGCGCCGGCTTCTCACGATTGAGTAAGCCGGCGTCCTTTATGCCAGAGGCGGTCGTTATGAACTTGAGCGAACTGACAGAAAAAATGCATCAATTTGTCGAATCCAAGGGCTGGTACGAGCCGGATAGCCCACGGCCGCAGGAGCCCGCAAATCTGGCCCTGGCCCTTTCCTTGGAGAGCGCGGAGGTGCTGGAGTTGTACGCCTGGGGAAAGGAACCGGGCCCGGAGTCACTCGGGTCTGAGCTGGCTGATGTGGCATTGTATACGCTGCAGCTGGCCAGCCTCTCAGGCATCGACCTGGAACAGGCTATCTTGGATAAGCTGGCCCTCAATGAAACCAGGCACTGGGACGGTTGATGCGGATCCTGGCCCTGAGCGATCGGGTGGTTCCATTCATCGACAGCGCCAATGTGAAGGAGACTTTTCCGGAAGTCGATCTCATTCTCGGATGCGGCGATCTGCCATCCCGCTATCTCGAATTCGTACTCACTGTGCTGAATGTCCCCTGCGTCTTTGTGCCCGGCAACCACGATAGAGATGACATCAAGGTGCCGGGGGCTAAGAACGCGGACGGCCGGCTGCTGGAAGTTCTCGGTCTCCGTATTCTTGGCCTGGGCGGCAGCCCGCGCTACAAACCCAAGGGTCGTCATCAATACACTGAGCGCCAAATGGTCCGCCGGATTTGGCGCTACCTTCCTGGTTTTTACCTGGACAAACTCCGCGGCCGTCGGGGCGTTGACATTCTTCTCACCCACGCGCCGCCACGAGGCATTCACGATGCCAACGATCCTGCCCACGTCGGGTTTCGGGTATTCTTGAAGTTGATGGAACTGGCGAGACCCAGATTACTGGCTCATGGCCACACCCATGTCCATCCCAATTTGGCGACTACCGAAACCGAATTTGAGGACACCTTGGTTGTGAACGTTTATCCACACAAGATCATCGAGCTGCCTTCGGAAGGCATGCCGCGTGTCTGAGAGAACCAGGGCCGCTGAAACGTGGGGCTGGCCCTTTGCCCACGCTGATTTGCTGGCTGGTTTGCGGAGGTATCGGGGCGACACCTCGTTGCAAATCATGGATATTCAGCCGCTGACGCTCCCGCACCGGCAGCCGGCCGTCGGCAGGGTACGGGGTTTGCTCGTAACCTATCGTGGGGAGCAGGGGGAGGGGGATATCGAGTTGGTGCTGAAGGAGCCCAGCGGCACTACTCGCACCGGACTGGCAGGGGTTGGCCGCCGTGAGGTGGGCTTCTACCAGCGCTTATC
>JBKHKF010000374.1:0-2951 GCA_046537745.1 Anaerolineales bacterium
CACTTTGAGTTCTCCCAGGCTGATCCCGACCATCACCACTGCGCCTCCCGCACGTGCCCAGCGAAGCGAATCGTAAACCGTGCTTTCGCTGCCAACACAGTCATAGATCACATCATACCCGCCCAAAATCATCCCTCTATTCATAGGCGCCCGGTAGAGTTTGGCCTCGGTCGCCACCGCCACAGCCTCGTACGCATCCCCATCCGAAATTACATGCTCTGCGCCAAGCAACTTGGCCGCTTTTCTTTGATGAGGGTAGCGAGCCATCACGCTAAATTTAGCCGTCGGCGTCACCACTTTCGCTACGGCCAGGGTGAGCAGCCCGATGATCCCGGCTCCGATGATCAATACACGATCCTCCGCCTCAGGCGGCCGGCGCAGAACGCCATGCAGCGCCACCGCGGTCGGCTCGACCATGGCCGCCTGGTCGTCACTGAGATCGGGCGGGATCGGCCAGACTTCCGTTTCATGGGCTGTGAAGCTATCGCCCCAACCGCCGCCGGCGCCGACCGGGCCAATCCCAGCCGAAGCGTTCTCGCAAAGCCTATCCTGCCCCGTGGCGCAGAATCGGCACGGCGGATCGATCTCCTGGGTGTGGCAGTTTGGCCCAGCAAATCTGGATTCCATCACCACACGGTCGCCAACGCCGAAGCGGCTCACCTTCGTCCCGACTTCCGTGACCTTCCCGACCACCTCATGCCCCAGGTAAAAACGTGTGTTTCCGGGAAGAGCTGCCGGGGCTATCTGAGGATCCGCCTTTACTTTAAGAAGCGACAGATCTGAAGCACAAATGCCGCATTGAACATTCTCCACCCGCAGCCAGCGCGGCCCGGGCAGTGCAGGTTTGGGTAAATTAACCACATTTGCGGGTGAGAGTGGGCTCCAAATCACGCCGGGCCAAAGGGGCCGCAGCAGCTTGACAGCCAGCATCTTAGGCAGGTTCTTCTCAACGTAGATCGCGCGCATCAGCTTCCGAGGGCTCCTTGATAATGGCTAATAAACCTCAACCACCGCCCGCACTGCGCTGCAGCGAGGGCAGCTGGGTCGATCACAAAGCAGAGCCAGCGGTTCCTGCCGGATCCAGGCGCTGGTGAGGTGGATCAGGTCCCGCAGCGGCACGGATTCCAGGCGGGCTGACCCCAGTTCCGTATGCCGGCGGATCCCGCTCAGGCGATCTTGCACTTGCATGAAACCGTCCGAGCAGCCCGGGAAATTCGGGCATTCCACCACCCCTCTTGGAGTGAGCGCCCACCGGGTGAATTGATGACGGCGCGCCTGCTGCTCCGCATAGTGAATGGCGGCATCGGCCCGATGATCGACACCCAGCAGCAGCACATCACCATCGGCGTCCGCCAGCCTGCCAACAAGGGCCAGCGGATCCTCCAGCGACTGTGCTTCCAGAAATGAGGCCGAATTGACACCGGTGAAGGAGAGGATCGGATGATGCGACCGGCTCGCTTCCGGATGCTTTCGCAGAGTTTCACTGACAACCCCGACTGAACGATCGGCGGCCATCTCCGGCTGGAAGAACTCCGCCAGCTCATTCTGTCCTGGCTCGTGGTCGTAGGTGATGGCGTTGTTCGACGGACCCACCGATGGAACGACCATGGTCCGCAGCGTGAACGCCGGCATCATAACTGAATCGAAAGTGCCAACCATCGCACCAACGACGGTCTCGGCCCCGCCGGCAACTTCACCGAATGCGGAGAGGGAGGCATGGGCCAAAATGCGGCTGGACTCACCCAAGCCAAGGCGTCGAAATGCGGCAACAAAATCACGGTAAGTGATCATCGAATTACCCTGACGGCCCTATTCGCCCTTCCATTCCGGATCCCGTTTTTCCATAAAAGCCTGCATCCCTTCCGTTTGATCTGCGGTGCTGAAAAGGAAATAGAAGGTACGCCGCTCATCCTCAATCCCATCTGCCAGGAAGGTTTCAAACGCGTGATTCACCATCTCCTTGCCCATCCGCACAGCCAGGGGCGCTCGGTCCGCAATCTCTTGGGCCAGGGCAATGGTTTCTTCGAGGTAACGCTCCAGCGGCACAACCCGATTGACCAGCCCATGGCGCTCCGCTTCCAGCGCGGTCAGATGCCGATTGTTGAGCACCATTTCCATTGCCAGCACCTTACCGACAGCGCGCGTCAACCGCTGCGTTCCGCCTGCGCCCGGGATAACACCCAGGTTAACCTCAGGCTGGCCAAAGCGAGCCGATTCCGAGGCGACAATCATATCGCAGGCCATTGCCAGTTCGTTGCCGCCTCCAAGGCACCAGCCCGAAACAGCTGCAAGTATTGGAATCTTGACCTGAAGGAGCCGATCCCATAATGCGATGCGATCTGTTTTGAGCATGTCCACTGCGCTGGCATCAGCCATTTCCTTGATATCAGCCCCGGCAGCAAAGGCGCGCTCATCGCCCGTAATCACCGCTGCGCCAATTGACTCGTCACTGTCGAAATTCTCCAGCGACTCAACAATCTCGGACATCACCTGGCCGTTCAACGCGTTCATCGCCTTCGGGCGGTTGATATAGATGACGCCCACCCGATCCCTTCGCTCTGTGCGCGTGATTCTTTCGCTCATGATGCCTCCTCCGCATAGCCTGCGTCATCCCGTCGCGCTGGTGTGCCGGCCAATATTTTCTGCAGCTGAAGCCAATGGTCCCTCGTATGATGGACACAGTACTCCAGCCACCACAACAACGTGCGTTCGCCGCGCAGCGGGTGGGAGCCGCTGCGGTTCCAATTGGAAAGCTCTAATTCGCTGAACTTCTGAGCCAGCCCCTCCCGCGCTTTATGCCAGGATTCCAACTCTGGTCCAAGCGCCTCTGAATTATCGTACGTTTGCGCCATCCAGGCCGCCTCATCCCAATTGGGCAGCGCCGGCTGGTCTTCATTCATGATCAGCCGCAGCCGAGGAAGCAGTGCATGACGGTCCGCTGCCATCACGTG
>JBKHKF010000375.1:0-2948 GCA_046537745.1 Anaerolineales bacterium
GCTCTTGACCGCGCGACAACGAGGGCAGCCCGAGCAGACATATCTGGATGAGGATCACCCCCTTCAGCGGGAGATCCTGAGGCTGTTGGCTCAGTTGGCTGTGGTGCCTGAAGCCGAGGTGGCGGTCGCCACGGACGGCTGCTCCGCCCCTAACTTCGCGCTGCCGCTTCGTGCGATGGCACTGGCTTTCGCCCGACTGGCCGACCCGTCAGGTTTGCCGATTAAAGAGCAGGCAGCCTTGAATTTGATTTACAGCGCCATGACGAAAAATCCGGTGTTGATATCCGGCCCCGGCAAGCTGGATGCGGTGCTGATGCAGCATGGTGAGGGCAGGTTGCTGGCCAAGGAGGGTGCCGAGGGAGTGCTGTGCCTTGCGCACCGGCAGCCGCAGGGTAAGGGCCTCGGAGTAGCTATCAAAATCTGGGACGGAGACAGGCGGGGTCGAGCCAGAGCGGCGACGGCGCTGGAACTTATCGCCCAACTCGGCTGGTTGAGTCGTGGCCAGCAAGAATTGATCCGGTCGGCGGTTGGACCTGCGATCACCACCCGGCGGGATCAGCCGGTGGGTGAGGTTCGACCGGTGTTTCAACTGGGGGGTCGGGATGGTTGAGGGGCGAGCGGCTGCTGATGGCTACCATGGGCTGGCCCTGGCAGCCCAGCGGATCCTTGGGCTGCAACTCAGCAAGGATCAACAGGAGGCTTTCCGCTGGTACTCCAGGGAGCTCCAAGCCTGGAATGAGCGCTTCAATCTGACGGCCATTACAGAACCCGAGGACATCGAAGTTAAGCACTTCCTGGATTCTCTCACTTGCCTTAAAGTGCTGGAATCCTCCGGCCGGCTCATTGACGTGGGGACAGGCGGCGGCTTTCCCGGCATACCCATCAAGCTGCTTTGTCCGCGACTTGAGGTGACATTACTGGAGAGCACACGAAAGAAGGTGGATTTTTGTCGCCACGTTATAGAGTCGCTTGGCCTTGAAGGCATCGAGGCTATTCACAGCCGGGCGGAGGAATTGGGACACCATCCAGATCACCGCGATCGATATGACATGGCGGTTGCCCGGGCCGTCGCACCAATGAACGTATTGGTCGAGTACCTGCTTCCCTTCTTGAAGAGAGGTGGTCGGATGATCGCAATGAAGGGGGAGACGGCGCCAGCTGAAGTTCAAGAGGCTGAATCAGCCATTGAGCTATTGGGTGGCAGGATGAAGCGATTGCTGCCCATCGAACTGCCCAAGGTCGCCGAGACCCGCTATCTTATCGTCATTGAGAAAGCCTCGGCAACGCCGGAGGAGTACCCTCGTCGTCCGGGGATGCCGAGCAAGCGACCGCTTTAGGTGCTCCCCTCTGGGTGTGATAAGAGGGTGCCGCCTCTCACCTCCCACAGCGTTGCCTGCTCACAAAAAGTATCGGTGAACATATCGATATCAGCAGCTGTCAAAATCGACTGATTTACCTGCAGCACATATTCCAGCAAATCCTGCCTGCGGTTCGCATCAAGCTCTGCCAGCACCTCGTCCAACAACAGCATCGGCCAGTGCCCGGTTCGTTGGTGGAGCCACTTCACTTCGGCGATCTTCGTCGAGAGCATGGCGGTGCGGTTCTGGCCCCGGGAGCCGTAGAGATGAAGGTTCAGTCCGGTGGCCTGGAAGATCAAATCGTCCCGGTGGGGACCGAGGCGTGTGACCCCCCTTTGGATCTCATCCCGTCGCTGTTCTTTCAGTGCAGCCAGCATGCGCTGTTCGATTTGCCCTTCGCTGACGCTTGATAAGTCCAAGGGGTCATCCAGGTCTAGCGCTGCCTGTTTTGGCGTGTTATCAAGTGGGTTGAAGCCGGGATCATAAATGAGCCGGTAGCGTTCGCGTCCGCGGGTTAGCTTCTCGTGAATGGGCTGGGCGATCGCCTGGATTTCGTTCAGCGCGAGCGCCCGTGATCGGATCAAGGCGGCGCCGTGCTCCACCAGTTGCTCGTCCCAAATGTCCAATTGATCAGCGGCAGTTCCCCGCTCTTGCAGCTGCTTCAACAGCGCGTTGCGCTGGCTCAACACCTTCCCATATTCGGTCAACGTACGGCTGTAGAGCGGGTCGGCCTGAGAAATGAGCTGGTCCAGAAAGCGGCGCCGTCCGCCAGGCGAGCCTTCGATGATTTGCAGGTCCTGAGGCAGGAACATGACAGCGTTAAAGGCCTCGGCCAGATCGCTGACGCGGCGCTTGACACCGTTGATGAGAACTTGCTTTTGGAGTCGTCCATTTCCCTCGTCGTTCATCATCAGCCGGACCTCCAGCCGGTGCAGCCGCTGCTCCCGCTGCACCTCGGCGACGAGTCGGGCGAAGGAGTTGGGCTCCTCCAGGGACAGGAAATTGATGAGTTGGCGATCACTGGTGCTGTGAGGTGAGGAGGAGCCGGAAAGGTAGTAAATGGCTTCCAGCAGACTTGTCTTTCCTTGCGCATTGGCCCCAATGAGCAGGGTAGGGCCTGGAGGGAGCTCAGCTTCCAGGCGGACGAAGTTGCGGAAATTGGTTAAAGAAAGGCGCTTCAGGTGCATGGGTTATTGATGGGTCAGGAGCGGCCATAGGAGCTTCGCCGCCTGTCTCGTCGGTGGGGGGAGAATTTCGCTCAATGGCTATGCCGCGGTGATCTCGCCCGCTTCTTCCTCGTCCACCTCCCAGATCCGGTTTGCTCGATCGATGAAGAGCACGCCGTTGAGGTGGTCCACTTCATGCTGGAAGATCCGGGCCAGCCATCCGTCTGCTTGAATTTGGATCGGTTCGCCCTGGGGGGTGAAGCCGCGCAGGGCGATCTTCAGGCTCCGCTCCACCTCCCCGTAGTAGCCGGGAATTGACAGACAGCCTTCGTTGCCCAGCGCAGTCTCGCGGCTGGCGTGAACAATTTCCGGATTGACAAGCTGATATAGCTCCGGCTCGGCGGGTTCGGCCTCGCCCTCTTCC
>JBKHKF010000037.1:0-12798 GCA_046537745.1 Anaerolineales bacterium
GTCCGGGCATGGTCAAAGCAGCCCACTCAGTGGGTAAGCCGGCCTATGGTGTAGGGCCCGGCAACGTTCCCTGCTATGTTGATAGAAGTGCCAATATTGAGCGAGCCGCGCGCTACATCGTCGGCTCCAAGAGCTTTGATCATTCCGTCATTTGTTCGACGGAGCAGGCCGTCATCGTCGACCGCCCCGTTGCGGATCAGCTCCGTCGTCAGATGGAGAGCTTCGGCGCTTATTTCACCGACGAGGCGCAGACCGAAGCGCTCCGACGCACCCTCTTTAAGCCCGACGGCTCGATCAACGTGGACACCGTTGGCAAATCGCCCCAAGTGTTGGCGAACATGGCGGGGATCAGCGTCCCCGAATCCGCCGAAATCCTGGTGACCCCGCTTACCAAGGTCGGCCATGACGAGCCGCTGTCCCATGAGAAGCTGACCACGGTTTTGGGATGGTACGTGGCCGACGGTTGGCAGGCAGGCTGCGACCGCTGCATTGATCTCATCCATTTCGGCGGACGGGGCCACAGCCTGGTACTCCACGCGGAGGACGAGGACGTGATTATGGCCTTTGGCCTGGAGAAGCCGGTTTTCAGAATATTGGTCAACACAGTCGGCACCCTGGGCGCCATCGGGTACACAACGAATGTGATGCCATCGATGACCCTGGGCCCAGGCGGGGAAGGACGGTCCATCACCGGCGACAACATCACCGTTCATCACCTGTACGATGTCAAGCGTATGGCCTTCGAGAAGCGGCCGCCGCCGGAAGAGATCCTGCATCCCATGAGTTCGCCGGGGAGCCAGGTCGCGGCTGACACCGCCACGGCAACAGCAGCCTCTTCCGAAATTGACGTCGATCGGATTGAATCGATGGTGGTGAAAATTATGAATGAAATTGAAGCAGAACGACGCAGCTAATAACCGAATCTCGGCAACACACTTGGAGGAATGGATATGGCGCAAGAGATTTCAATGATCGCACTCGGCATGGTCGAGACCCGCGGCTTAATCGGATCGATCGAAGCCGCAGACGCGATGGTCAAAGCGGCCAACGTAGCTCTGATCGGTTCTGAGTACACCGGCGGCGGCTACGTGACCGTTATGGTGCGCGGCGATGTTGGCGCCGTCAAGGCCGCCACTGACGCGGGCACCGCCGCCGCCAAGCGCGTCGGCGAGTTGGTCTCGTCCCATGTCATCCCGCGCCCTCATGAGGACGTGGAGTTGATCCTGCCTCAGCGCACCAAGGGCAACCTGGGTGGTCGCTCAGAATCCAGCGAATAGCCCATAAGTCTGCCTGACGTGAAGGAAGGCGCTGTACCGCTGTTGGCGGAGGCTGCCTCCGTGCTCTCCGGGCAGGCGCCAGCTGAAGCTCCCAAAACCCCCTTGCATGTGGGTGTGGATTTGGGAACGGCCACCATGGTCCTACTGGTCCTGGATAAGGACCGACGCCCCATCGACGGCCGCTGGCGCCCGGCTCAGGTCGTTCGCGACGGCCTTGTAGTCGACTTTATCGGCGCGGTGGATCAGCTGAAGGCCATGAAAAGCGAGATCGAAACCGATCTGGATCAAACCTTGGTCTCGGCCTTTTCGGCGTATCCGCCCGGCATACCGGAGGCCGAGAGACGGGCCATCGCTCACGTCGTGGAAAGCGCCGGCATGGAATGCCTTGTCCTCGTCGATGAGCCTTCGGCAGCCAACCAGGTGCTGGGTCTTGCGGACGGCGCCATTGTGGATATTGGTGGTGGCACGACGGGGATTGCGATTCTGCAAGATGGCGAAGTTGTCTACACAGCCGATGAAGCCACCGGCGGCACCCACTTTAATCTGGTGATCGCCGGCGCTTTGGACCTGGAGTACGAACAGGCTGAGCGCCTGAAGGAAACGCCAGAGGAGCACGACAGATTGAGAGGGGTTGTGCGACCGGTGATTGAGAAAATCGGCAGCATCATCAACCGCCATGTCGAGGGCTGGCAGGTCCCAAGTATCACTCTGGTGGGTGGCGCGTCCGCCTTCAGGGGCATCGACGGGATCATTCAGGAGACCACCAATAAGCCGACCACCGTAGCTCCCCACACCCAATGGGTCACGCCACTTGGCATCGCGCTTTCAAAAGCGCATTCAAATCGGGGCGCCAAACTACCTTCGTTAGTTAACAGGAGTATTTCATGAGCGACGGATTTCAACTGAGATGCTATGTCTATCTCGACCGAATGCAGGCGCAATTTGCTGCCTTCATTGGGACAATCACCCAGGGCGACCTGTCTACTGAAGGGATGGCCTCGCTTTACATCGAGATGGCTCCTGGTATGGAGGTCTTCCGCGTCGTCGACATCGCTGTCAAGGCTACTCGGGCTCGACCAGGTGTCCAGATCGTCGAGCGCGAATTCGGCACCTTCGAGGTTCACCACGAGAAGCAGGCCGAGGTGTTGGAAGCCGGCCGCATCGTGCTGGATCGGTTGGGGCTGAAAAAGGAGGACCGGGTCAAGCCGGAGGTGGTAGCCAGCCAGGTGATCACCAACGTTGATCCCTATCAGGCACAACTGCTGAACCGCTTCCGCCGTGGCACGATGCTCATCCCCGGGCAGACCTTGTTGGTGATGGAGGTGGCGCCAGCAGCTTACATCAGCTATGCGGTAAATGAGGCCGAGAAAGCGGCCAGCATCAATCTGTTGCATTTCTCCGGCATCGGCCGTTTCGGACGGATGTGGCTTTCCGGTTCCGAGGCTGAGATTGAGACGGCCCGGGATGCCGCCGCCCAAGCCCTGGACGCCATCGAAGGCCGATCCGAATAGGAACAGGAACCCGCGATGCGAGGTGAGTTTTACACCGAACGCGATATCGAAGACATGATCCGCAAGGGCCAAACCAGCCTGCAGCTTGGCGAGCAGGACAGGATCACGGACTTAGCGCGGGAGCGCGCCGAGAAAGACGGCCTCCAACTGCTGGGGCCTCACGAATCCTCCTCGCAAGTGGCCCGCCAGGCAGCCTCGGTTCGCTACGCTCAGCAGCCGGAGCCTCAAACCTCGAAGCTGAAGCCGCCGGCCAAGCCTGTCAGTCAGGGTCATGGAGATTTGCACCAGCGGATCAAAGGGTCCGTGATGGCAAAGCTGGGCGATTCCGTCGACCCCAAATTGCTGGACGTGGTCATCCGCCGGGTGTTGGATCAATTAGGGCTCGCTTGAGGTGATCTTCGGTCGGGTGCATGGCCGGGCGATTTCCACCCTGAAGGTCCCCGACCTCCAGGGAGTTCCGCTGTTAGTTGTTCAGCCCGTCAACAAGAAGCTTGAACCCATTGGGCCGCTCGAGGTAGCCGCCGATGTGGTCGAAGCTGGACCTGGCGATTTGTGCGTACTTGTCCAGTCGCGCGAAGCCGCCATGGCCATGCGCGGCGAGACTTTCGTCCCGGTGGACCTTGCCATCGTCGGCATCGTCGATGAACTCGAAGTCAAAGAAGGCATCGACATCCAGCTCAAGCCCGGCATCAATCGGTTCACTTAGGTAACAAGATGATTATCGGCAAGGTCATAGGCACCGTCGTCACCACAATCAGCCATCCAAACTTTCAGGGTCGGCGCATGCTGGTTGTCCAGCCTCTCGATCCCGAGGGCGAGGAGCAGGAAACGCTGATCGCGCTGGACATCACCCACGCGGGCATTGGTGATACCGTGCTCGTAAACGACGAAGGTAACGGTGCCCGTCAAATTCTCGATCAACCCGAAGGCTGCGTCCGCTCCGTCATCGTCGGGATCATTGATACGATTCACATGTATGAATGACCCGCAGAAAACACCTGCAGAACCCCGTGTCCTGGTCCTTGCCGACGTGGCCAGCAACGCCAAAAGCATCATCCAACGCACCCTTGAACCCGCAGGCATCCAGGCTTGGCCGGAGTCTGATAGCACGGCTCCGCCTCCGGATGTTGTCGTGGTGGATGTCACACAGCTGCGGGGTGACCCGCTGGCCAGTTTGCGCAACCTGCGCAGCCAGGGAAACGAAGCACCTGCCATCGTACTGGCGGCCCACTTTCCCACCGCCCGTCTGCGCGACCTCTTCCGACTCGGTGTGGCCGACATCATGCTCAAGCCCTATAAAGCAATCGATTTATGCAAAGCGATTATCGAAGTCGGAGAAGCCCGCTCAGAGGAAGTGACCACCCAGCTGCTGGTCCGCCGGCTCCAATCGACCCGTGAGCAAGCTCGCCGCCGGTCAGAGGAAATCCGCTGGCTGAGTGAAATTGGCCGCACAGTGGTCCGGCTGAGAGACCTCGACGACATCCTTGCACGCGTGGTGGAAGCCGCCGCCTTCCTGACCGGTGCCGAGGAAGCCAATATTTATTTGGTCGAAAAGAAGACGCGCGAAATAGTACTCCGGGCGAGCAAGACCACATCCACCACCGTCGGTGCGCTCAACCGTCTGCGCATCAACGACACATTGGCCGGCCAGGTGTACCGGACGGGTCGTCCCGTCGTCCGGCAGCCCGAAACCCGCGGGGATCAAGTAAAGGTCCAAACAGGCTTTCTAGTCCAATCACTGATCATGATCCCGATACAAATGGCGGACCAGGTGGTTGGTGTGCTGGGGGTCTACAATCAAAGCGCAGCCAGAAACTTCAGCGATCACCATGTGACGTTGCTGAAGGCGCTGGCGGATTGGGCCGGCGTGGCGCTGGAGCAAGCCATCAGCTTGGCGCGCCAGGAAGGCGAAGAACTTCCCGTGCCCAGCGATATGCCGGCAACGGAGGAAGCTCCACCTACCCCGGAGCCCAAGCTATCCGAAATGCCCTCCAGCGTCGTTCAGGGCTTGGAGGAAACGAACGAAAAACTGCGCCGGCTGCTCAACCAATCCATCGATCAACTCGATCCGCAATCCAGAACACATTTGCAGGAGATTTCGAGAATGCTCGACTACATGACCACCCTGCCCATGGCCGTGGTCGAGCCGGATCCAAGCGCTCCATTCACGGACCTGAAGGAGATCACCGCCCAGGTTGTGGAAGAGCTGACCCTGGCCGCACGCCAGCGGAACCTGGAGCTGGATTACTCCTCCGAGGAAAACATCCCGCTGCTTCGAGTTGAACGGGATCGAGTCCACAGGCTGATTGAAGCGTTGACAGCCTCCGCCTTGCGGCGGACCAAGCGTGGCAGCGTCAGCCTGGAGCTCCAGCGCTTCTCCGTCGTCGATGGACAAGGCCTTGACCTCAATCTTCCCTTGGACCACAATCTTGAAGATGGACTATGGGTCGCGATCAGAGTCTCAGACTCGAGCGGGGGACTTTCACCAGATACCATACGCGCGCTATCCACTCCCGAGCCAGATCCTGCGACCGGCCATATCGGGCCAGGTCTATCGATGGGAGAAATCCGCTTGATCGCAGAGTCCATGGGTGGCCGAATGTGGCATGAGCATTCCTCCGCCGCCGCAACCATTGCCTTAGCGCTGCCAGCGCGTTGACCGAGGTGTTCTATGGCGACAAGACCGATATCAGCTGAGCTGTATACCGCCAGCCACCGGATCCTTGGGCGAATGACGATCGGCAACGCCGGTCTTTATTCCTTCATGAATGACCGCACCCGAACTTCTTTTGAAGTCGAAGGTGCCCACCTTTCGCGCCTCCACCAGCCCGCTCGCCTGGTGGCCCGGTACCCGGCCCTATCGATGAACAAACGCAGCGTCTTAGCGCTGCTTCCCAGCAACCGGAATGAGCTGGGCTCCGTCTCCATGACACGCCACGGTTATTCCTCGGTCCAGCAACACCCCGTCCACGTTCTGCTGCCGGGCTATGAATTAAAAGGCATCATGGAAACCCCAGGAAGGCTGGAACTGAGCTCCGTCTTCGTCGAGGACGAAGCCACCTTCACGCCTCTCTATAACTGCAGACTTCAGGCGATCCTGTTTCCAGATATTGAAGCCACCAGCCCGGCCATGCTCTTCCACAGCGGACGGGTTACCGCCATCAGCATGATGAAAAAGGAAGACCTACAGGACGTATCCTGAGATTCCTATTGGGAATCCAGAAAGCTCCACCGGCGCACTCAAGCCACCCTCTGCATTAGGTATACTCACTGCCATCGATGACATTAGCAAAGGAGTACATCAGCCTTGGCTGAATCGAAGTACATCCAAGACCACATGCCCGGCAACGTCTGCTTCGGCTGCGGCCCCCACAATCCGGAGGGGTTGCAGATCAAAAGCTATCGGGATGGTGATGAGGTCGTGGCGGTCTGGGAATCGGAGGAGAAGTACCACGGCTGGGAGAAGATTATTAACGGCGGCATCCTGGCCACACTGATCGACTGCCACTCCATGGCAACGGCGCTCGATGCTGCTTATCGCGCTGAGGACAGGCCGGTGGGGAGTGATCCTGTATATCGATACGCCACCGGCACCATCACGGTCCGCTATCTCAAACCGACCCCGAACGATCGCCCCATCACGCTGCGCGCCCGCACCCTCAGCATGTCCGGCCGCAAAAGCAGAGTCGAATGCAAGGTATTTGTCGACGGTGAGCTAACGGCTGAAGCCGATGTCATCGGCATACGCGTCTATGAAGGTGAAGCCGAGGACGAGAGCCTGTTCACGTAGCAATGTCCACCAATCAGCCAGACTCAAGCAAACCGAAGAGAGGTCTTCTCAAACGGCGCTGGTTCCAACTTTTATTGGCACTATTCGGCGTGGCTCTCTTAGCCGCGGGGTTCTTCATTTGGCGGATCAGCCAGCAGGTTAACCTGGCTGGCTTCCGCACGGTCGATCAACCTGCCCTGATCGAACTCCCACCAAACTTCACGATCCAGCGATTTGCAGAGGACCTGAACGGGCCACGCTTCATCACCTTCAGCCCCGATGGTGTCCTCTACGTTGCTGAGCGAGGAGCCGATCGGATCCTGCGATTGCCGGATCACGACAGCGACGGCCGAGCGGATGTCAGCGAGATCTTTGCAACCGACCTCAATGATCCCCACAGCCTCATCTATCATGAGGGATCGTGGTATGTCGGCGTTCCCACCGGGGTCGTGAGATTGACCGACACAGATAGCGATGGACATGCCGATGAGCGGCAGGTTTTAATCGATGATTATCCGACGGGCGGTCACAACACCCGCACCGTCCTCTTCATGCCCGATGGCCGCATGGTGGTTTCAATCGGCTCGAGCTGTAACGCATGCGAGGAACAGGACCCACGACGGGCAGCGATCGTCAGCTATGAAGGCCCTTCCGGGCAGAGCGAGCGAATTTATGCACGCGGCCTTCGCAATGCCGTCGGGCTGGCTCTGCACCCCGAAACAGGGCAGCTATGGGCGACCAACAACGGCCGTGATTTCTTGGGCGACAATCGACCGCCTGACACATTAATCGCCGTTGAAGAGGGTGAGGATTATGGTTGGCCCCGCTGCCACAGCGGCCGGATCGTCGATCCGGAATACGGCCGCGCAGGGGATTGCCAGGATGTGCCAGAGCCCGCCATGGAGATCCAGGCTCACTCGGCGCCGTTGGGGCTCGTTTTCTACACCGGCGATATGTTCCCCGAGGAATACAGAGGCGATTTATTCATCGCCTATCACGGGTCCTGGAACCGGAGCATTCCCACAGGTTATAAGGTCGTTCGGGTTCCCTTTGATGATGGACTGCCAAGCAGCGAGCCGGAGGATTTCGCTTCAGGTTGGCTGGGGCCAGAGAAGGAGCGGATCACCGGCCGGCCGGTGGGCCTGGCCGTTGGACCGGAGGGCGCGCTGTATCTGAGCGACGACAGTTGCGGCGTCATCTACCGGATCATATATCAGCCCAGCTCTCCTTAACTGGGCTGACCGATCGCCAGCAAAAACATGACCTCCATCCCCCGGCTGGCCGGTTCAAAAAACTCAATCACCTGATCATCAAAGAAGGTAAGCCCGGTGGCGCCTAAGCCCAAGCCGTAAGCCGCCAGGTAACCCCGGCCGGCTGCTTCGGCGGCCTGGAGCTGCGCCAGACGGTAACCGCGATCTCCCAGGGAGCCCACTACCCCTTCCAGATCCGCCAGCCAGTACAGATTCAACGCGGCATCGCCACCAAGATCCTGCCCGAGGGCGAGCTGCCTGGATTGAACTCGATATTCTCCCCGGTCGAACTGCACCAGGTCCCCGTTATGGAAAAGATACTTCCCGGGATTCAGACCTTGCACCCCGTTCACGATAATGAACAGCTTATTCAGGATCCCCTCACCCACTTCAGATTCCACCGGAGGCTCCAATGTGCCAAGGATGGCCTCAAGTTCGGCCGAACTGACCGATTCCCGCCGGAAGCGCCGGCTGGAGCCACGCCGCTGGATGACGTCTTCGATAGGATCAGTTGGAACTGCCTCCGGTTCGCTGGTGTCCAGACCGACGGTTTTCTGATTTCCCTTGTCATCAGCAGGAGCTTGGTAGATCCGGCCCCGCCAATCCAGGAGTTGATCCAGAGCGCCTAACGCTGTCTCCCGATGGATCGCCGCGATAGCTGGCCAATCCATGTCGAAGTCCGAAATGGGTTCCGGTTCCGCTTGGAGTTCGCCTAAGCCTGTTCCTGCGCTGCCACGCGCGCCGTCTCCCACTGCCAACATAAAAAGTGGGATTTCGGTCTGTTTTTCGATCCCGAGCAACCCTTCAATTTTGGAATCGATGAAGCCGCCGATAAGCTGAGTCTTCCAACCATAGGCGGCCGATAGAGCTAACGTGTTTGCCAGAATCGTTCCTGAGTCCCAGAAGGCATGACGGTAGGCGCGGGCCTGATATTTGACTGCATTGCGCCAGTAAGCAGAAGTGACAATCAGTGTCAGCGGAGCCTCGCTCACAGATTCGATCTCGGCCGCCTGATTCAGCCGCTCTCTCGGATCTCCCGTCCGCAGCTGCCGCAGCGAGTGCTCCTCCGGCTGATAGTAATAAAGCCCCGCTTCGAGCTGCTCCGATCCGCTCCAGGCCGCGTAGAGCTCGATATGATAAAGAGCCCCAGTGCAGGAGGCAGCCCGGAAAGGAACCTTGCCCACCGGCGGCCGGCTGAGCCATTTCGTCACACCGGCGGAGTAATGAAGCAAGTTCCCTAACGCCGCCAGGTCCATCTCCAGGTGGATTGAATCATCCGGCTCCCGCTTCAGCGTTGCCAGCGCACTTGACCGTGAGTAGCTGTCCGGTTTTGGCAGTTGAACAACGCGCCCGCCCTTGTAATTTTTCACACGCGGCGGACGTCGCCGGGGATTGTAGCGATGCCGCCGATCAAGCAAATTGCCATCCGGGTGCTTGGTCCCATGATGAAACGCCAACGCGCCAAATATCTCTTCTGATCCCATCATGCAATAGCCCTCCTTGCCTTGCGTGAACCCCTCACTCCCTTCATTGTACGAGTGAGCTGATATGCCTGCGCCTGTCACCGCCGGATGAATGGGCTTTCTCCACAATGCGTACATCCCAAATGTACGTTTAGCTTGATCTATAATGGTGCCAACAATTTGGGTTAGGGGGACCCATGACCCTCCTCGGACTGAGCGCTGCCTGGCTAGCTGGAATGGCAATCTCATCGGCGGCTCCGTTCACGGCACTCCAATGGCTATCGCTTGCGGGTATCAGCCTGGCTGCACTCTGGTTTGTCGGCGCCTCTCGACCAGCCAGGCTCCTTTTTGGCCTGCTCTGCCTGCTGTGTCTGGGCGCAGCCAGGCAGCAGCACTATTTGAGCGAGAATGAAGCCAGCCACCTCAGCCACTACAACGATTTCCCGCGATCGATCCTACTGACCGGCATCATCGTCGATTACCCAGATCAGCGAGATTCCTACACCGGCATCGTGCTCCAGGCTGAAACCCTCCAGGCCACCCCAGGACCTGAATCTGCCATCACCGGGCGCGCCCTCGTGCGAGCTGACCGATTCGGGGAGTGGCGGTTTGGCGATCGCGTTGAATTCGTTGGGAGGCTTGAGACTCCCCCGGAGTTTGAGGATTTCTCGTACCGCGCCTATCTCGCTCGCCAGGGAATCCACAGTTTGATGCGGGCGGACAAGGGACAAATTCTGGAAGCGGATCAAGGGAATCCTGCACTGGCCTTGATCTTCAAGCTGCGGGCCAGGGCCCACGCCATGGTCGGCAAGCTGTTTCCAGAGCCTGAGGCAAGCTTGCTCAGCGGTATTCTGCTTGGCCTGGAAAGCGGAATCGACCCAGCCTTGCGTGCGCAGTTCAATCGAACCGGCACCACCCATATCATCGCAATCTCCGGCTTCAATATCACCATCATCGCCGGCCTCTTCATCGTGATGGGCCGGCGCTGGCTTGGAGCACGCTGGGGGTCATTTGCTGCTGCCACCGCCGTGGTCGTTTATACGTTGCTCGTCGGTGCTGACGCTGCCGTGGTTCGCGCCGCGGTCATGGCCACCATTGCCCTGATAGCTCAACGGCTCGGCCGTCAGACAGATGGCCTGGCCACGCTGGGCGCGGCCGCTATTTTCATGACAGCCCTCAATCCTCCAACCCTGGCGGATGTTGGCTTTCAGCTTTCCTTCGCCGCCACCCTGGGGTTGCTCCTTTACGCCGGCCCATTTACCGACACGATCATGGATTGGCTCAGTTCCAGTCCCCGCTTCTCCGAAAGATCCCTTGAAAAGCTCGCGGGCCCATTAAGCGAATTCTTTACCGTCACGCTGGCGGCGCAGATCACGACATTGCCGCTGCTTATTTATCACTTTGAGCGGCTGTCGCTCGTCTCTCCATTCGCCAACCTGCTTATCCTGCCAGCCCAGCCCGCCGTGATGCTGTTCTCCGGACTGGCAACGCTGGCAGGCCTGGTTTGGCAGCCGCTGGGCCGGCTCCTCGCCTGGCTCTCCTGGCCCTTTGCCGCCTATACCATTGAAACCGTCCAGTGGCTTGCTGACTTACCAATCGCCAGCCTGGCAACCCCACCCGTCTCCCTTTCTTTCATCGCCGCCTGCTATCTCGGATTACTCGGCGTCACTTTCCTCCATCGGATACCAGCGTCGCAACGGAGAATCCGAGTTCCCTGGCCTTTGCTCGTCGGCTTCCTTCTCCTGGCTAACTACCTGGCCTGGCATCTGGTCACTGATCGCCCGGACGGGCGTTTGCATCTGACCCTGCTTGACACCGGCGCAAACCCCGGCGTTCTTATCGAATCTCCGCAGGGTCGCCGTTTGCTCATCGACGGCGGTGCCAGCTCGATTAAGTTGGGGATCAATTTGGATGAAAGGCTGAGCCCATTCCAGCGGGAGCTAGATTGGATTATCCTCACCCACCCCAATGAGGAAACCGCTGCCGGCATCGCCGGGCTGATTGAACGGTATCTTGTTGGCGGCGCCCTGGTCGTCGAGCCAGCGCGAAGCGCGGCATTTCAAGAAATATCTCAGTCATTAAATCAAATGGGTAGACCCATCGGCAAGATCGAGGATGGTCAAGTCCTCTCACTCGACAGGGGTATAAGCCTGAGGCTTGAATATCTGGATTCAGGCAGTGCCATTGAAGTAAGTTATGGAAGGGCGAGATATCTGCTGCTCTATGGACAACCTCGAGCCTGGCCGGACCAACTGCCTCAAGAGAGCCGGCGGCCCAATGTCAGCGCCTTGTTGCTGCCCGCAAGCGGAGATGCCAACATCTCCCCGCCCTCGTCAGTTCGGGCACTGGAGCCAAAAATTATGCTGCTGGCGATCGAGCCCGGTGAAGCCAGGGGCCTGCCCGCGCGATCCTTGTTGGATGAGATGGAGGGCCGTCCAATTCTGCGCACCGATCAACACGGCTGGATCCGGTTGAGCACAGATGGCGTTCAGATGTGGGTGGAGACTCAGCGAGAAAGTGAATACAGTGTCGAGGCCCGAAACAACATGCCGCTTCCTTCAGTCTGGATCGACCTCGCCGCCTTGAGGCCGGACTGAACCGATGGGCCGGTGCCAGATCGGCACACCGGCCAGCGATGTCGGCAGAGGTTCATCCCAATCCTGAAACTCACTGCCCGGCGGTTCCCTGAGCAGCAGCACAAGTCCAAGATCGCCTTCCTCGGATTCCCCGACGCCTACTCCTATCACATTTGGCAACGCCAGCAGCTCTGGTTCGTATTCCCTTAAAACCTGCCGGCATCGATCATAGCTGGGTGACCCAGCAGCCCCGGATTGCTCCGTCATGGCAGCCTCACTTCGAGCTGCTGCAGGACCGCTTCGATGGGATTGTGGATCGTAACCTGATCAGAGCCAGCGAACAGCAGGCCTACCGCCTCGGGACTATCGCCTGCCACCAGCAACGATCCTGAGTCGCCGGGCGAGGACATCGGCGTGGTGATGATCTGCTCCTCAAAGCGGGCCCGCCGGGATGGACTGTAATTCACCGACAGGGTCGCTCCAATCACCACCACCTCACCCAGTGTGAAGCCGGTGGTTCTTCCGGACTTCCTGACGGTAGCCCCCAGCTCGGCTGTCCTGATGCCTTCGAGCTCTCCGATCTCGAGGATCTCGGCCCGGATATCCTCCGGGTTAATAGGCCTGGCCACCGCTGCATCCACCATATTGCTTGCTTGAGGGTGGGTCTGGTAAGCCTGCAACCGGTGGCTGGATCCAATGGCGCGGGCAGCCGCGTTTGCCAGCGCAGCCACACCTTCCGCCCATCCGCATTCCGAGGGTTCCACCGTGAACTGGATCGGTGCAAACCTTTCCAGCGTGGCCACCTGATCTCGGTCCAGCCTTCCTCCGTCCGCCGGGGCAGGCTGCAGAATTGGATCCCCCGATTCACCCTGGTTGCTGTCCGCCAGCACATGGTTATTGGAAAGGAGCAATGCTTCACCCGTCCGCTCGTCATGCACAACCGCACCAAAAG